>NZ_JACJOY010000094.1:0-93099 GCF_014695815.1 Trichocoleus sp. FACHB-6 | reverse complement strand
CGATGAGTTCCCACTCTTTATCGGTTAAGCTGCTGGTGTACGGCATTGACTCGAAGACGGCATTTCTGTTTAATCTTAGCTTGTCATCCGAGATCCCAAATGGATTCTATAGAGATCGCTTATCCGCAAAGTGTCAAAATTTCTTCATTCTGGCGGTGACATTAAAGCCAAGGCACCAGGGAAAAATTCCTTTTTATTAACCAGTATAGATACTTCCCAACAGCTATTTGTGCAATTTTCGACTTGCTCCCTTATCAGATGTAACAGCATAGCTGCTAATATTATTAATAATGCCATTTTTACTTTTTGATTCGAGTTATTCAACAATCGTTAATGAGTCGTGGATAGCCCGATTTAGCAGCAATTCTTTAAGTGTAAATAGTTCTTGCATAAATATTGATTTGTGAGATTCTAGCCCTTCAGATCCCCGACTTATTTAAGAAGTCGGGGATCTCGCCTTCAGGAACCATTTAGGGATGTTATATTAGGTTGTTATTATTATATTTGGTAGCGATCGCTCATCCGGTAGGACGTGCCAAGGGTAGCACCAAAGGTACTCCGAGCTTACCCCCTAAAGGGCATCTAACTTCTACAATAAAGAAGCAATAAGAAAAGCCCTATTTCTTCCTGTGAAGCAAGCCTCAATCAATTCCGCTCCTAACTTTCAGCCTTACCAGATTGTTTGTTTAGAATATGAAAATTCTCGCCTGTACGCTGAAGTTATTCAAGTTGTGACTTCACGACAGGTTTGCTGGGTGCGTCCTTTAATGCTTGCTGTATTACCAGACAACGATGCCAACCCATTACCAGTGCTGTACAATTTGCGTCAAGGTGCAGATTTAGTATGGCCTGTAAGTTTGTTTCGACCAGCGCTTGATACAGAGGTGATTCCTCTGTTAACCCAGATGGATGCTCCAAATGGGCCCATAACCGACGCAACTGAAGCTCATCGGCAACTTACTTGTTTTGTCCGCCAGGTTTGGCAAGTGTACAAAAGTGAGTTTCAGGCTTCCTAGCGAATGTCTGCGTCTTTCATTTGTTGAATCGCTTCGCGCATCCGTTCATTTGCTAGTTTCAAGGCAATTCAGAAGAAGCTTCCCAACATCGTAGCCTTTACAGCGGGTACAATGATGCCGCATTTTTCTAGGACAGGGAGATAAATTCTTTCCAGGTATTGCGGATTACTTTTTTCGAGCTTATGAAATACACAACTTCGGTGTTTGAATTTAAGTCTTTGACACCAAAACAGTATTTCATCCATGCAGCAGCCGATAAGCGGTAATCTTTTGTTCGCTGGTCTGGTAGAAAATTATGAGTCAATGGATTGTCAATTATTTCGTGCATCGCCTAGACAATACCTGCTGGCGTTGGACGGTTAGGAGTGCTGACTGCCATGTTGATTATGTCCAGCCCTAAGCCGACTATTTCATCCTGCTTGCTGTTAATCTCAGCAAATATATAGGGCAAAATATTCTTTAGGTGTTTAGCAAACGGCATGGAAGTTTAGCAACTGAAAAAATGGCGTTACAATGAACCATCAGACAGTTTACCGCCAAGTGGGACAAAAAAGGCGATCGCCCAAATATGAGTATTTTGCCTTTTTAGCAACTTGCCACAAGTTGAATGCGACCTGCATCCATCTCTGACATAAGTAATTCCAGCGCCTCATAATCTACATCAGAGATGTAGCCTAGCCTGGTCAGTTCATAGTTTATTTCACTCTCTATATCTGGAGTCAATTTCTTAATATGGAGAGCTTTTTCTACCAGTTGACGAATAACGAATCTAGTTCTCATAAAAACCTATAGAACTCCGCATATAAAAATTATCAATTATATATCTAGTTGAGAGAGTGATCTAATACTGGATAGTAAAGTGATCCAAATCACTGATTTTTTAAATTTGAGATTACTTTTAGTTTTTTTACAATTTTATTTATCTTATCTGTTTCAGATTTAACATAAAAATTATGGCTTCCTAAGGTAAGCGATCTTGTCTAGCCTTGGGTTTGAACCCTAGCTTGGCTTCGCTAATTGCAGAAATAAAGAATAATTTAAAAGCTAGTGCATCTACCATAGGTTTGATTTAAGGAGGGGGAATAAGTTAAGAAGATATATGCCTAAATGCAACTAATAGATTAATTAAATTATGTCCGTAGTATTTGACACTGAAAGTTAAAGCTTATTGAAAACTTTAAAAAATAGGGGTCAACTAATGAAGATTTGGCAAAATACCTAGTAAGGAGTAGGCAATTCAAGAATTTAGAGTATATCGTCAAAGCTATCAGACAATTTTTTGATTATTAGCTCAAGCAGGATATACGCTATGCAAAGTACACTGGTCCGCCCAAACATTACGGTTGTTTGCCCCCAAGGTCACGTAAATGCTTCCAACGCGGTAGAGCTTCAAGGTGAACTGACAGCGGCGGTTTCCTCTGAACAGTCCATAGTGTTAGTTGATATGGCTGGAGTGGATCTTTTGGATAGTGCTGGACTCATGGCGTTAGTATCCGCTCACCGTCTAGCTCATAAATTAAATCGGCAGTTTGGACTCTGCTCGGTTTCGCCCTCGATTCGGATGATTTTTGAGCTGGCTCAACTTGACGGTGTATTTGAAATTTTTGAAAATCAGTCAGCATTTGAAGCAGCTCAAAAAGTCTAGGGACTAGGAAATATCGAATTTTGCCCGCTGAGCGTAACTACTTCAAACTAGAAGCTAAACTGCTGACTGCGAATTGGTGCTAGGGTTGAATCTGAGGCACTGGAAGCAGGGGAGAGTTTTGCTGTGGCGATCGCAATCGAAAAGTTACTTACGCCAGACATACAGAAACCTGCTCGTTATCTGGGGAACGAGTTAGGAGCGGTACACAAACCTTGGGACGCAGCGGCGGTGCGCTGGGTTCTGACTTACCCAGAAATTTATGAGGTGGGTGCATCTAACCTTGGGCATATCATTCTCTACAATATTTTGAATGCTCAGCTAGGGCAACTGTGCGATCGCGCCTATTTACCGGCCCCTGACTTAGCCGCGAAGCTACGAGAAACACAAACGCCCCTGTTTGCTGTTGAGTCACGGCGCAGTCTCACAGACTTTGATATTTTAGGCTTTAGCCTCAGCTACGAACTCGGAGCCACCAACATCCTTGAAATGCTGGATTTGGCGGGAATCCCTCTGACGTGGCGCGAGAGACTGGAGAGTGGGGACAAGGCTCCCAATCCCAACTCCTCTTACCCGCTAATTTTCGCAGGGGGACAAACTGCAACATCGAATCCCGAACCCTACGCAGACTTTTTCGACTTTATTGCCCTGGGAGATGGCGAGGAACTGTTGCCAGAAATAGGCTGGGTAGTAGAACTCGGCAAAAAAGCTGGATTGAGTAGAGAAGACTTGCTGCTCTCTTTGGCACAAGTCCCCGGCGTTTACGTGCCTCAATTTTATGACATGGCACCCCCCTCAATCCCCCCGCAACAGGGGGAAGATAAGGAGCAACTTTTTATCAGTGGCTCAGTTTATCCCAACCGCCCAGACGTGCCAAAGCGGGTTATGCGGCGGGTTGCTGCACCCATGCCAGCTTATTCTATCGGCTTAGTTCCCTTCGTGGAGACAGTACACGATCGCTTGACGATAGAAATACGGCGCGGATGTACTCGCGGTTGCCGTTTTTGTCAACCAGGAATGCTGACTCGTCCGGCGCGGGATGTGGAACCAGAGCAAGTTGTCGAAGCAATTGAGCGGGGAATGCGGGAAACTGGGTATAACGAGTTTTCCCTATTGTCTCTCTCTTGTTCCGATTATCTGTCTCTGCCAGCTGTGGGGATGGAAGTCAAAAATCGCCTCAAAGATGAGAATATTTCCCTATCTTTGCCGAGTCAGCGGGTAGACAGGTTTGATGAAAATATTGCCAATATCATCGGCGGTACACGACAAAGTGGGCTGACTTTTGCACCCGAAGCTGGAACCCAGCGGATGCGGGATATTATCAACAAAGGGTTGACTAATGCCGAACTGCTGCGGGGTGTGAAAACAGCGTTCGAGCAGGGCTGGGATAAGATTAAGCTCTACTTTATGATCGGGTTGCCTGGGGAGACGGATGTTGATGTGCTGGGCATTGCCGAGACTGTACGCTGGCTAAAGCAAGAGTGTCGCGCCGAGGGCAGAAGGTGGCTGAATTTTAACCTGACAATCTCTAATTTTACGCCCAAGCCGCACACCCCTTTTCAGTGGCACTCAGTATCAACAACTGAGTTTAAACGAAAGCAGAAACTTCTACGCGAGGAGTTTCGCGGGATGAGGGGGGTGAAGGTAAACTTCACAGATGTTCGACTTTCAGCGATGGAAGATTTTATCGGACGGGGTGACAGGCGTTTAGGCGAGGTGTTGCGTCGCGCCTGGGAATTGGGCGCGGGGATGGATTCCTGGTTCGATAATGTGGAACGGGCTTTTGCTGCTTGGGGAGAAGCGATCGCGCAATCTAATCTAACCTGGAAATATCGCCTAGTGGAAACTGGGGACTGGGGACTAGGAACTGGAAACTGGGGAGAAGAAACTCCCAATTCCCAGTCGTCTATGCCTAATGCCCAATTAATAGATGCGCCTCTCCCTTGGGATCATATAGATACGGGAATTGATAAAAATTGGCTCAAAGATGATCTCAAACGGGCGCTAGAAGCGGCGACGGTTCCAGATTGCTCTTTTGAAGGTTGTTCTCATTGTGGCGTTTGCGGTATTGACTTTGGTCACAATATTGTGGTAAAGCCATTGCCAATTCCAGAATTTGCCGGACACTTCACGCCAAATCAAGACCGGGTGCAGCGTTTGCGAGTCTGGTTTGGGAAGCTGGGCGATATGGCGCTGGTGAGTCATTTGGATTTAGTGCGCCTATTTGACCGGGCGGTGCGACGGGCGGCTTTACCGATTTCTTTCACTGGTGGGTTTCATCCTAGTCCTCGAATTTCTCCTGCTAGTGCGCTGACTCTAGGTGCAACTAGCAGTGGCGAGATTGTGGATTTTGAGTTGAAAGAAAGGCTGGATGAGGAATCTTTCCGCCAGAGGTTAGCGGCACAGTTACCTTCAGATATTCCGATTTATCGGGTGGAAGATGTTGATCTCAAGGGGACTGCTGCAACTGCGCTGCTAGAGAAGGCGGAGTATTTGATTACGGTGGCGACTGAGGGTGAAACTCAGTGGCTAGATTGGGTGGAGGCGATTAAGGCTAGTGACGAGATTTTGGTAGAGCAAACTACGAAGTCTGGGAAGATTAAACAGGTGAATTTGCGCGATCGCTTGTTTGAGTTGGAGGTTAAGGAATCGCAGAAGCATGGAGGGTACAGAGAGGAGGAAGGAGTTGTTTTGCGTTATGTGGGTAGTTATTGCAATGATGGAACTATCTTAAGACCTGAACATCTTGTTTCTATGTTGGAACAAGTAGCAGGGCGGGAGTTTCAACTTTTGCACAGTCATCGGTGTCAGTTGATTTTGAAGTAGGCTTTTTCAAAATACTCGCCTCGCATGACGGGTACGGAATCGTACAGGTTTAATGTTAGGGAGTGCTGTACGTCGGCTTCAAATCCTGACTCTCGCAGTTCCCGCGCACTTCCACACTCCCAAAGCGTCTCCTCCAAATGCTTTTGAATATACCTGAAAGAACCCTCACACACACGGGCTTCAGGTGATTTTTCATATTCTAGATAAGACAAGATTGCGCCTGCACCCACGTAGTCCTCGATTGCTACGCGCAGTTGCCCTTCTGAGGAAGGTATTGACCACTGTTCTCCGCAGGCAATGACTGTCACAGATAGATTAGTTGTACTCATAACCTGTGACACGGCTGTAGCTACGGCTGCTGCGTTTACTAATGCTCCAGTGAAAAGGTAAGAAACCTGACCAGACAAGCGGCTGCACGTTGCTCCGTTGGGAGAAGCTAGCACGATTCGTGTTCCTGACTCTAGGCCCAGGTAAGTCAGAGGCGATAGCGAAAAGCGCCCTTTGTCAGGTACGTCTCTCCGATTCACAGATGCTTCACCACTAATGCGCTGTGCAAAGGCTGCTACATCTTCAGTTTTTGAACAGGGATAGACAATGCCGCCATGATGCACTGCACACGCTACCGCTGTCGAGAAGCTGAGGGTATCCACAATGACGATAATATCTCCTCTCTCTGCCGCCTGACGAGCGCCTCTCTGTCCCCAATCCAGTTTGCAACGGTACGGATGCTGGGAAAATATTGGAGTGTTCATAGTTTTCTTTCAGCCAGCCTTATGGTGATGCAGAGCATTCCGTCTCTCGTTCCCAAACTGAGTTTGGGAACGAGAATTTCTCAATCCAAAATCATTGGAGTTTCCAAAACTCCGACCTCAGCAAATTCCAAAATCGGATTACGCCCAGTGAACTTGCGATCGCTCTTGCACTACCGTCTGATAAACTTCCTCTGTCTGTTTGGCTATCTTTGTCCAACTGAACCGCCGTTCTAAATCTTTGTAGGCGTTATCCACTAGCCACTGTGCGTAAGCTGGGTTTTTTAGCACCTCTAAGATTCCCCAAGCCAGAGAATCAGGGTTATTTGTCTGAGTCACAACTCCAGTTTTGGTGTGTTGCACCACTTCTGGTAAACCACCCGTGTCTGATACTACAACTGAAACGCGAGCGGCAAAGCTTTCTAAGGCAACAATGCCAAAGGGTTCGTAAAGGCTGGGAAATACGGCACAGTCGGCAACGGTTTGAAATTTATCTAAATCAGCATCAGACATAAAACCTGTGAAATAGCACTTGTCCCAAATGCCTAAATTCCAAGCTTGCTGTTTGAGAGGGTCGGTGTTACCGCCGCCAATAATCACAATTTTGACGTTACCCCCCATTTCCCAAATTACCTTGGGGGCAGCATTCAGCAGCACAGAAACGCCCTTCTCGTAGGACATTCGCCCGACGTAATAGACAATTTTTTCCCTGTCTTCAGCAAAGCGACGGCGGAAGTTCCAAGCATCAAATTCATGCGCCCTGCGTTTCTTCTCCGGTCGGATGCCGTTGTAAATTACATCAATTTTGTCCCAAGGACTTTCTAAAGCGCGTTCTACTTCTTGCCGCATATAGTTGGTACAGACAATTATCCGCCATGCGTTATAGGCGAGAAGCTTTTCTTTGCCACTAATATATCGGTGGTCGTCGTTGTAGATGCCGTTGTAACGTCCAAATTCTGTGGCGTGGACGGTGGCAACTAGGGGAACTTTAAAGTTGTGCTTGAGCGCGATCGCGGCATCTCCTACCAACCAATCATGCGCGTGGATCAAATCAAACGGCCCTTCTTCCATCATCAATTTACCACCGTGAATCCCCATGCTTTGGTTTAGATTCACAACCCAGTGGAAGAAGTCGTGACCGCAACCGACTGGCACCCGATGTACGTGTACACCATCCACCAGCTCATACAGCGGCGCATGACCAAACTCTACCGTCAGCAAGTGGACTTCATGCCCCAGCTTGGCAATCTCTGGATATAACTCTCCTACATGGCGGGCAATCCCTCCCACAATGCGCGGCGGAAACTCCCAAGTTAGTACCAAAATCTTCATAACTCCCGTCTTCCTAATAAATTTACAAATTGCTATAGATTGACATATTTCTCAAAGTTATAGTCTTATACCTGAATTAGTGTAAGATGTAAAAAATTTTAATAATTTTTTAACATTTAGCAAGGATTGACAGCAAAGTTGCTGCGATCGCCGCTCTAAGTTGAGTAACGATCAAAAAATAGGTTAAATGCAGGAAATTACCAAACTTTCCCTAATCCTCAGCCCTGAAAGAAAGAAAAAGGGAAACGTAAATTAATATTGTCACGCGATCGCCATCTAGGGCTTCCGTGCGAATGCGGATCATGGGTGGATGGGAGGAACATCTAAGTGCGATCGCCTACAGCTTATGCCGCTTCTTACCCGGCTTGTGGCAGAGATTTTCCTGAGCAACAGTCCAGATAGTTTTCCCAGTCTATCTGGACAATTGGTTTAAAACTTACTTCGGCGGAACCTGTTGGCGAAAGGCTTGCCAAGATGCGATCGCTTGTTCTACCGACGCAGCACCTTTTTGCATCAAAATCACCCCATCTTTGAAGCCAATAATCCCATACTGCCCACTACTAGACAATTGATCAATAAAAGGAATGCCATTTTGCAGGAGTTCGCGTTCCTCCCGAAAAGCGGTTTGATATTGCTGCATCTGCCACAAATCAGCAATAATGTAGTCCACATTCACAACCTCACGCGCATCGTTGCGTAGCTGCAAGTTAGGAAAGCGGATAATTTCACGGCGACCGGAAAGATGGGGAATGAGATAGGTACTTGCAGTAACACTAGCACCTGGCGGAATTTGAGCCAGCAACGGACGCACTTGGCTGACGTGTTCCCACTGTCGCGGAAGTGGAACATAAACTAAAGGCTGAATGGAATCTGGAATCAGGAAATAAAGAGTCCGATTCGGGTTAGATGTAAAGGTAAAAAATAGAGAAAGGCTTAGGCAAATTATCCAAAAGCGGCGAAAAGATTTGGGAATTGGGGATTGGGAATTGGACATCCCCTCTGCCCCTCTGTTCTGCTTTCTTCCCCACCAGAGAATCGTCCCGTAAAATAGTCCAGGTACAACTGTCATGGCGTAGCGAATGCTGATGGCGAGGACAGACATACCTTTACCCAACAGCAGCTTTAAGAGGGGAAATCCAGCTATCATCCAAGAAGCGGGCGCGATCGCTGGTACAAAAGCTAAAGGCAACCATTGGCCTAACAAATACTTAATCGTGCGGTCTAAGGGTGAAAATAACTCTACTATTAGCCGCATCGGATTGCTAACCATTCCCCAGATAATTTCCAGAGTGGAAGCTTCATCGCCATCTGCGTACTGACCAAATCGTTCCATCATAAACCGCTGGGAAATATCTTCGGAAAATAGCGGCATGATCAGATTGGTGAGGACAATCATGTAACCAAAGCTGAGAGTACAGACAGCAAGACCGATGCGCGGATAGCGTTTGCTGAGGATCATGTAAAAGCCGACACCAAACAAACTCACTCCGCTATCTTCCCGCACCGCCAAAATCAAAACAGCCAGCACCCAGAACAGCCACCACCAGCGTTTTTCCATTGCCAGCAGCAGGCTAAACATAAACAGGGGAATCTGGCAAATGTCGTGGAAGTTGGATAAAGTAGGGCCGAGGACAGCGTTAGCGCAGTAAAAGCTGACGGTAATCATCGCTGAGAGCGGTGGTTCCAAATACTGTCGCGCCAAGACGTACAGAACCAAACCAGCGGCAGTTACCAGAGTGACTTGTAAAACGGTGAGAGTTGCTGGGTACGGGAATAAAGCATACAGCGGTAGCCAGAGCAAGAGGGCGGGGGTGAAGTGTTGCCCTAAGCGGTGGTAAAAAACCTCTGGTACTTCGCTATTGTGGACGACGTTAGTGGAAAGTTGGGAAGAAAGGGTACTTTGAAAGAAACGACCGTGAAGGTTGTTCCAGAAGACTTGATTAAAGATGCCCTGGTCGTAGGAGGAATAGAAGGTGTAGTGTCGGTGCAGGGTGAGAATCAGGGTAAACAAAAAGAACGCGATCGCTGCGCCCATCACCATCCGCAACACTGACTGCTTCTGTAATCTTAACAACATCACTTACAATCGTTTATAAATGTTAAATAGATATTAAATTGAAAGCGGATCTTGGATTCTGTTCAACTGTCAGTTAGTCTCACTCACAGTCAAAGCGTCCCCGGTTGGTGCCAGTGCTGAAACCAGATTACATACAGGCAGCTCCTGAAAAACCTACGTCTTCTGAAGCGTCACTACAGCTAGTGCTGTTCGTTGATGAGCGTCCTAGTTCGCGCAAACAGATTCAACAAATACACAGTTATTTAGCTCAGCTCAAGGCACAGTATGCCTTTGAAATTCAGGTGATCGAGGTGGGGGAACAGCCTTATTTGGCTGAACACTTTAAACTTATAGCGACTCCTGCTCTGATTAAAATCCATCCAGAACCCCGACAGACTCTTGCTGGTAGTGATTTAGTAACTCAGTTGAAGAATTGGTGGCCCCGATGGCAACTTTGTGTTGAGGAATATCAACAGAATTTACCACTCCCAACTGAGGCACCGACAACACAGACATCAAAATCAGCAATTAGTTCCGTTGCCTATTCCGCAGAACTTATTCAACTGTCTGACGAAATTTTTCGGCTCAAGAAAGAAAAAGAAGAACTGCTGGCTCAGCTAAAGTTCAAAGACCGGGTGGTTGCTATGTTGGCTCACGACCTGCGTAGTCCTCTGACAGCTGCCTCTCTGGCGGTGGAAACTATAGAAATAACCCAAAACTGGAGCAATGGTGGCGGCGCTCCCAGGTTGACCCCAGCGCAGATGGAGCAGTTAAGCAAACAGGCTCGTTCCCAACTCCGCGCTATGGACAGGATGATTACAGATATTCTGCAAGCTTCTAGGGGGACGAGCGCTGAATTACATATTAAACCTCTGAAGTTAGACTTGGGGGCGCTGTGCCATGAGGTTCTCAACTCCTTGAAAAATCGGTGTCAGGCAAAATCTCAATCCTTAAAAACTGATATTCCCAACGATCTCCCCTATGTTTATGCAGATGAAGAACGGGTGCGTCAGGTGATCGTAAACCTGCTGGACAATGCGATTAAGTACACTCCAGAAGGCGGCAAAATCCAGGTTTCAATGCTTCACCGCACTACACAGAAAATTCAAGTGAGTGTTGACGACACTGGCCCTGGCATCCCTGTAGAGAATCAAGACCGGATCTTTGAGGATCGCTATCGGCTGGAGCGAGATGAAGCAAAAGATGGATATGGGATTGGTCTTGGGTTGTGTCAGCGCATTATCCGGGCGCATTATGGGCGAATTTGGGTAGATTCGGCTTCTGATAAAGGCAGCAGTTTCCACTTCACCCTGCCAGTTTATCGGTAGAGTTCTGACCTCGTTCCCAGGCTGAGCCTGGAAACGAGCGATGAGTGAAGAATTGTTAATTTTTCCGCAGGGCGTTGATAATCTGGATATTAGCGGCGGGAAAGGGATACTGATCAAGTTGATCGAGTGTCACCCAGCGCACTTCTTCGGATTCGATAGGTTGGGGAATACCTGTAAGGTGTTGGCAGTGATGGACGTTGAGGGTGATGCTAAATTGGCTATAGATGTAGTCGATAACGATCAAGCGATCGCCTACTTCTATTTCAATTCCCAACTCTTCTTTGATTTCTCTTTTTATACATTCCACAACGGTTTCTCCAGGCTCGATTTTGCCGCCGGGGAATTCCCAAAGGCCGCCCATTAAACCGCCTGGGCGTCTTCGATCTATTAAAATTTGTCTTTGCTCGTTCCAGATAACAGCAACGCCAATTGACTTATGAGGAAGAAGCGCGGAAGTTTGGCTCATAAGAGAATCACTTTTCCTCCAAAATAGCAGAACTCGGCAGACTTACTTTCTCGTCTGCCGAGTCGCTATATCGGACGCTGTACCTTTATTTAGCCTGTACCTTGATTTACCGTAGCGTCCTGGCTGCAATCATCACCCAGCCAAGACGCTTGTTCTACAGGTATTTAAGAAAACTCGCACATCGCCTGGCGCTTAATTACTCAGCTTCAAAAGAGTTGGCTTCAGTGGCAGCTTGTAAGGATTTCTCAAACGTCATTCGCTGTTCGGCGTTACGCAGAAAATAGCCGCTAATCATTGCCGAAGCCAGCAAACGCCCCAGATTTTCACGATTGGTAGTGACTGTAACACCAAAGTGTTCTGGTGGTAGATTCCCCAACAGTCCCACGATGTTGCGTTCCATTACCTGAAACACTTCCTGAGAAGAGGGTTTGGAAAGTTGGGTAATCGTTTCTGGATTCATGGATTGGACGTATTGCCAAAGCAAGTTGCCGCCTTCTGAATCGTTTTCAAAGAATTCTGAGACTCGATTTGACGGGTTGTTCACCTTGTTCCTCCGTTCTTTAAGAGCGGCAGCTGCTCCCAGTTCTTTGCACCAGGATAGATTGCTGCTCATCTGTTGGTTGTACTGGTTGACCCGGAAACTCGCTCCGAGATTTATTTACCTTTATGTAAACAAATGTAGCAAGTTCATTAGCTGGGTACAGTGAGTAGAACCGAACTGAAAACGGCGGATTGTATCACCAGTTTCTGATTTGCTAATGGCTAATGGTAATAAACAATTAGCCATCCTTCTACTAGCTTGCAATATATTCCCGCATATCAGCTTTGCGCTTGCGGAGTTTGGAGAGGGCTTCTCGTTCAATCTGTCGCACTCGTTCCCGACTGATATTTAGGAGATCGCCTATTTTTGCTAACGTTAAGGCTTGCCCATCCGCCAAACCAAAGCGCAATGCCAATACTTGGCGCTGCTGAGGGGTCAAATCTGCCATCAGTTTTTCCAAGTCAACTTGGAGAGATGATTGGGTGGCGAAGTCTTCTGGGGTAGGGCCATCGTCTTCCAATAACTCTACGAGTTCTGTATCCTGGTTATCGCCGACGCGCAGATCCAAGGAAAGCGGCTGACGCGCCCTTTCTAGGTACTCTCTGACTTGCTTGGGGGTTAGTTCTAGTTCGGCGGCAAGTTCGGCGGCTGTGGCGGCTCGTCCTAGATTCTGAGCTAGTTGGCGTTGGGCTTTTTTGATTTTGTTCAGCTTTTCGGTGATATGAATCGGGAGGCGAATTGTCCGTCCTTTTTCTGCGATCGCTCTGGTAATTGCCTGCCGAATCCACCAGTAGGCGTAGGTGGAAAATCTATAACCTTTGGTAGGATCAAATTTCTCGACCCCGCGCTGCATTCCCATTGTGCCTTCTTGGATTAAGTCCAATAGGTCAACGTTGCGCTTGATGTATTTTTTGGCAACCGACACTACTAGCCGCAAGTTAGCCTCCACCATCTTGCGTTTGGCTATCTCTCCTAGTGCGATCGCTTGCTGTAATTCTTTCTCTGACAACCCACTTGCATTTGCCCACTCTGCCTCAGTTGGCTCATGTCCTAACTGAGTTAAAAGTGTATTTTTCAGTTCTATTAAGACGGTTGAGCGCTGTACTTGTTTCCCAAAAAGGATTTCCTGCTCGTGCGTTAGCAGGGGAACGCGCCCAATTTCTCGTAGGTAAGCACGGACGGTATCTGTGGAGGTCTGAGCGGTTTTCATAGTGCTTAGTCTTTAATCAGAGCGATCGCTTGTTAATTATTGTAACATTCCTTAAAGCTGCTTTGTCTATCCCCAGAGGGGGTTTCCTAGCTTTACTTGCTTTCGGTATAGCTCTTTAAGAGGATACCCACGAACAGCCTAGACAATTGCATTTTGGAAAACAAAATGAGAAAAACTTTGCTGATGCTTGCTATAACGTCCGAAATTCGGGCAGTCAGGCGAAGAAACAAAGGCAGTAAGGTCTGAGAGTAGAAGGCAATACGGGCTATTGAACCGCTAAATTTCGCAAAAATAAAAAACTTAAACTTAAATTAAGAATTTGGGGATGCCAATGAGAAGATGGGGTAGCGATCGGTTCTATCATGAAAAGAGTCAAAACGCCTGACGACTAAAGGCTGCCGGGAGTAGGCTACGTTTTTCGAGCATCAAGGCTTGAGCCTGTGGGAGTGAGTATATTTGAACGCAACAGAATGCGCCCTTAGCAACAGAGCCTGTGGGAATATATAAAAAAACGCATGACTCAAACTATCTGGATTGCAAGACACGCCAACCGTCTCGACTTCGTGAACCCCGACTGGTTCTTAACCGCCGAACGTCCCTACGATCCACCACTCTCTTCTGATGGCTTGGTGCAAGCAAAACAACTGGCGCAACGCCTGAAAGGAGAAAGCATTGCCCACATTTTTGCCTCCCCTTTTTTGCGAACAGTGCAAACTGCTAACGAAGTGGCATCCGTCCTCGATTTACCTATAAAACTAGAGTCTGGCTTAAGCGAATGGCTGAATCCTCACTGGATGCCAGCGATGCCAGAAAGATTATCTTTGTTAACATTGCACGAGCAATTTCCCCGAATTGACCTGAGTTACACCTCTCGCGTTATTGCCAAGTATCCTGAAACCGGGGAAGAATCGCTGGAACGTTCCGGAGAAACAACAAGACAACTAGCAGCATTTTCAGAAGATATTCTGCTGGTGGGTCACGGAGCATCCGTCCTGGGTGCGACAATCGGGTTAGTAGGTGGCACGCCCGAAAGCACCCAAGTCAACGCTGCTTTGTGTTGTTTGGTTAAGCTGGTGCGTGATGGTGAAAAATGGGTGATGGAACTCAACGGGGATACCTCCCACTTGAGTCAAAGCGAAAAAGTCATCCGGTTTCACTAGAGTTATGACCTTACTTTTGGCAGGCGATATCGGCGGTACCAAAACCATTCTGCGCTTAGTTAATGCGGCTGATGCTGAGGGATCATTGCAAACCCTCTACGAAGCGATTTACCCTAGCCGCAACTATCCCGACTTGGTGCCGATAGTGCAGCAGTTTCTCAAAGCTGCTACGGAGAGAATTCCCTCAGTTTCCCCGCCGTTGACGCAGGAAATGAAAGGGGGAGTGCTGGTGCCGCAAAAGGCTTGTTTTGCGATCGCAGGACCTGTGGTCAACAATACCTCTACACTCACCAATTTAACTTGGTCACTGGATGCCAAACGTCTAGAGCAGCAACTGGGAATAAAATCAATCATTTTAATCAACGATTTTGCCGCCGTTGGCTATGGTGTCTTGGGTCTAGCGGAGTCTGACTTGTATACCTTGCAAACTGGCAAACATCAGCCAGAGGCTCCCATTGCGGTAATTGGTGCTGGTACAGGCTTAGGACAAGGATTTTTGCTCCGAACCGCAGCCATCTATCAAGTGTTTCCCTCCGAAGGCGGACACGCTGACTTTGCTCCCCGCTCGGAATTAGAATTTGGGCTGTTAAAATACTTGCTTGATAAGCACAATATACAGCGAATTTCTGTAGAAAGGGTAGTTTCTGGGCAAGGAATTGTGGCGATTTACCAATTCTTGAGAGACAGACAAATTGGTACTGAAATGCCAGAAATTGGACAAACGGTCAGAACTTGGGAACAAGAAGCAGGTAGAAGTGAGAAAACTGTAGATCCAGCGGCTGTCATTGCCAAAGCTGCCTTAGAAAAAAGCGATCGCCTCTCAGAACAAACCCTACAATTATTTGTAGAAGCTTATGGTGCCGAAGCAGGTAATCTTGCTATCAAACTATTACCTTATGGCGGTCTTTACGTTGCTGGTGGCATCGCTGCTAAAATTCTCCCACTGATAAAAGAGGGAAGTTTTCTTCATTCTTTCACCCACAAAGGCCGCGTCAGTCCTTTACTAGAAAGGGTGCCAGTACATATAGTTTTAAATCCGCAAGTCGGACTCATCGGTGCTGCTATTTGCGCCTCCAGATTGTAGCCAATACTTCTCGGATAGGTAAACTTCTCACAGCCCTCAATTTATCGGATTGGGGGATAAAATGCGCTGTATCACAACGTTAACCGCGAAGTATTGTATCGTAGTTACGCAAAGGATTTTCCTTTGCGTAACGAGTGCGCGAACCTCTGCCGTACTTAAAGCGTTAAAAAATCAAATTTAGTCGCTGCTGGGAAGCATTGAGTGCTTCTTGAGGCGAACTTTTACCTAATAATACCCCCTCAAGCGCCCTGCCTAAATTTTCCGAGATTCGGTTATAGCCAGGAAAAATAGGACGCGATCGCGCATCTTTTGCTTGTTCCAAAAACACCTTCAGCGCTGGCGACTTGGCAATAAATTCCTGATATTCGGCACTTTGCCGCGATTTGAGATTTACTGGTAAATAACCTGTTCCCAGCGCCCACTGAGTTTGAAATTCTTCGCTGATAACGTACTGGGCAAACGTCCAAGCAGCGCGTTCTCGTTCCGGAGTGGTTTTGAGGATAAATAGATTTTCTCCTCCCATCGCCGTCGCCTGTTGCGTCTGTGCCGGAATTGGGAAAACGCCATAATCTACACCAGTTGCGTTCAATTGTCCCAGCGTCCAAGGGCCAGTAAGTTGCATCGCCACCTTACCAGTAAGAAAATTATCTAACTCATAACCGCGTTCTGGCAAAGACAAAACCGCTGATTTATCATCTATGAGATGCCGCCAGAATTGCAAGGCAGCGATCGCGCCCTCATTAACAAGATTCACACTCGCCCTATCATTCCCAATCGTAAAGTCGCCGCCGCCACTCCACATAAACGGCAACCACAGAAATACCGCAAATTCCCCTTTCCCCAAAGGCAAAAGCATCCCGTGTTGGTCAATGCGGTTATCCCCATCGCGATCGCTAGTTAAAGTTCGTGCAACTTGTCGCAACTCCTCCCAAGTTTTCGGCAACTGAGTTATCCCCGCCGCCTGAAACAGACTCGGACGGTAAAAAACTCCCACATTATTCGTCCCAAACGGCACCGACCAAGTATGACCCGCGTACTGCATCGATTCAAACAAAGCTGGGTCAATTTCATCGCGTAGCGGTGACGCATTTAACCAATCTTCCAAAGGACGAATAGCATCCAACTCCACCAGCTGACCCGTCAGCATCGGCGAAAACCACAACATATCCGGAGGCGCATTTCCCACCACCGCCGCCAAAATCTTCGGCAACTGCTGATCCGCCTGACCCACATAAAGCGATTCCACCTGAATATCCGGATGCTGCCGATTAAACTTATCCACCAACGACTGCAACACATCCCGATTCGGCGGCGGATTCACCCCTTGCCACAACGTTAACTTAACTACACCGACCTGTTGCTGCACTTGACATCCCGTCAAAGATAGCAAACAGACACCCAACAGTAACCACCGCAGCAAAATGCGGCCCAATAGATCCAATCCCAGCGACATAATATAAAAAATTATTTAATACAAACAGATAGAATTAATCTTAACATTTATAAAGCTCAACATAATGAAATAATAATTGGAAAATTAATTATTTATATTAATTTAAAAGTTACTATAATAAACCTAAACTTTTATTTGTTCTTAACTAGAACATCCAAGTTAGTCCAAATAAAAGACGTAAATCCACCACCTCTTCCTTGTATACAACACCTCTACTCAAATAGATTGTCATAAAACTGCTAGACACTTACATCACCTAAAAATTTGATATAGCAGAGTAGGATTAATGTTGGATAGGTAAGCCTCAACCTAACCTACAAGCTACAAGCTATTTTTGAATAAGCGTGTTAATGATTTGAGTGTATGGCAGGACATAGTAAGTGGGCAAATATTAAGCGTCAGAAGGCGAGAGTAGATGCGGTGAAAGGTAAGACTTTCACGCAACTGTCTCGCGCTATTATTGTGGCAGCTCGGAGCGGTATCCCAGATCCAGCAGGCAATTTTCAGCTGCGGACGGCGATTGATAAGGCAAAGGCGGCGGGAATTCCGAATGATAATATTGATCGAGCGATCGCAAAGGGTGCTGGTACTTGGGAAGGTGGCGCTCAACTAGAAACAATCCGTTACGAAGGCTATGGTTCCGGCGGTGTGGCGATTTTGGTCGAAGCGCTTACAGATAATCGCAATCGTACCGCAGCTGACTTGAGAGCAGCTTTTAGTAAAAATGGTGGCAATCTCGGTGAAACTGGTTGCGTATCGTGGATGTTTGAGCAAAAAGGCGTTTGCACGGTAGTAGGTGCAGTTGAGGAAGAGGAGTTGCTGGAAGCGTCTTTAGAAGGCGGTGCTGAGTCTTATGAGCTGATTGAGGATGAGGATAATGAAGGTGCTGAGGTATTTACCTCTGTGGAAAATTTGGAAAGCCTTGAACGCACCTTGAAGGAAAAAGGCTTTAAAGTTGGTGGGGTGGAACTGCGCTGGATTCCCAACAATACGATGGAAGTAGCCGAGCCAGAAATTGCGCGATTGCTCTTAAAATTAATCGACACCCTGGAAAACTTGGATGATGTCCAAAATGTCACCGCTAACTTTGAAATGGCGGATGAGCTGATGTCTCTGAGTCTAGTTTGTTAACTATATCTTTTTGTAGGGCAGGCATCTTGCCTGCCTGACACGATGTGACTAATTTTACACTGGTGAATGGATTATAGGCGATATGAGATATCTACATCCGTCGCAAGTAGCGATCGCTATATCTGTCTTCAGCGTGGTTAATCCTTAGCTCTGAGCTTATTAAATCTTAATATTGAGGCGAAACGAAAGTTCCTCAATATTTCATAGACGGACGATTTTACTAAGCATTCGGAGATTAAAATGACATTTGCAACCGATGAAACTACCAGAAAATCCTTAGAAACCTTTCAGCGTTTCGATGCGGATACTCAGCTTGGTATCTTGTGGTTTGGCTACCTCGACATCAAAGATCAACTGACACCAGCCAATGCCACTTCTGCTCAAGCAGAAGCCGAAACTATATATCATCACATCCTGGCGCTGCCCAAGGAGCAACAGCTACAGGTGCAACGCGATATCATTTCCAAAGCCGATACCGATCTCAGCCGTGCATATGGATCTATGAGTTCCAGTTCTCAGCTGGATATTTGGCTGCGTCTAGCACAAGGTATGGATAAAGGCGAAATCATCCAAGTGCCTTCTGACTATCAACTGCCAGAAGAAACCAATGAGTTTGTATCTCAGATCAAGCAACTCGGCTTTGAGGAGCGGATCAACTTCATGCGGAGTGCAGTGATTGAGATGGGCGCTAAGTAAGTAGCAAATATAGCCTGCCCACCCAGGCTTTAGAAGATTAAAAAGGCTGCTTTAAGCAGCCTTTTTAAGCGATCGCGCCAGACTTTATAGCATTTCTCAGTTGGGTGGAATATATCGTGGTTCTAACGTTTGGTAGGGGCATGGCAATGCCATGCCCCTACAGCCCGAAGTCCAGAAAAAAGAGGCTCTGCCTTGCTCGCTTGGGCTGTTCGCGTCAAAATAAAGAAAAGTAAATATTCTTATCTTGTTTGACAAATTTTGTTAAAAATGGCGCTGCAACAGACAGATAATTTTGACTACGACTTGGCAATTGTCGGCGGTGGTATTGTAGGGGCAACCCTCGCTTGTGCTTTGAAGGATTCCGGGTTGCGGGTAGTGTTAATAGAGCGATCGCGTCAATCTGCTGCTGTAGCCATAGGACGAGCATACGTCATTTCCCTGATGTCGGGGCGCATCTTCCAGGGAATCGGCATTTGGGATAAAATTTTGCCTCAAATTACTGAATTTGGGCAAATTAGCCTCTCAGATGCCGAATATCCCGGCGTGGTGCAGTTCTATCCCCCGGATTTAGGCACGGAAAGATTGGGTTATGCGGCGGAACATCGGGTGCTGCTAACTGCTTTGCAAGAGTGTCTAGAAAATTCCCCGAATGTGTCGTGGCTTTGTCCAGTAGAAGTGGTGAACGCAGAATATAAAGCTGAAGCGGTAGAGATAGAATTGAGTGCCGACGGCGATCGCAAAGTTATTAGAACACGCTTACTAGTGGCGGCAGATGGGGCGCGATCGCGCATTCGGGAAACAGCTGGTATCCGCACCCAAGGCTGGCACTACTGGCAATCCTGCGTAGTGGCTACGATTAAAACCGAAAGACCCCATAATAATATCGCCTACGAAAGATTCTGGCCTAGTGGCCCGATGGGAGTTTTGCCGTTACCGGGAAATCGCTGCCAAGTTGTGTGGACTGCACCCCACGCGGAAGCGAAAGCCTTGAAGGAACTAGACGAAAAGGAATTTCTCGCAGAACTGGAACACCGAACAGGTAGAGAGTTGGGGCATTTGGAACTTGATGGCGATCGCTATCTTTTTCCGGTACAGTTGATGCACAGCGATCGCTACACTCTTCCCCGACTAGCTTTGATTGGCGATGCAGCCCACTGTTGCCATCCAGTAGCGGGACAAGGGATGAATTTGGGGATTCGGGATGCAGCTGCGATCGCGCAAATCTTGCAAACTGCCCACAATTCGGGTGAAGATATCGGGGATATCCGCGTACTCAAACGCTACGAACGCTGGCGCAAAACTGAGAACCTGACAATTTTAGGTTTCACCGATTTTCTAGATCGAATGTTTTCTAACAATTTCTTGCCAGTTGTAGCAATTCGTCGTCTAGGTTTATGGATGCTGCGACGGATACATCCTGTGAAGAAGTATGCTTTGCAGTTGATGACTGGTTTAAGGGGTCGCCATCCAGAATTGGCTTCTCGCTAAAATTACCTCTGGCTGAAATATTAATTGGTAATACGCTGCTACCTAATTACCAATTAACACCAGTGATGTTTAATTACTCTTACCTGCTAACTATGTAAATACACCTTCTTGTTCAGGGTTAAAAATGTATTCGTAGTCAAAAACCAAAGAATTAACATGACGAATAATTGAAAACCCAAAATGAGTCACTATATCTGTATTAAAAGTAGCCATGACTAGGTGAATTAATTTCTTTTCAGTAATATTGGGTTTCTGAACAAAATAATTGCGCCTTTCAAAAAACTTTTTTCTAGATGTAGGAACAATTATACCGTTGACTCGGTGAGCATATTGAATAGGTTTGATGTAGGTATTAAGAAACTCTTCTTGGTTTATCTGAAGTTGATACAACCTTTCATGTTGTAACCAACTCATGCTAAACATCATTTTAATGAGTTCAAAACCCAAAATGTAATTAAATACGTTGTTTCGTTCTTCTGTACTCAGAACCAAGCGGAGAGCGGATTCTAAATATAAATCAGGCTGTCTGCTAACATCTTGAGCTGAATGTATATAAAACTGTCTAATATAACTTCTTAAGACAGTTTCACTTAGCTCTAGTTGAATCTGAAATTGTTTTAAATGTTCTTGAACACGTTGTTGAGTATTTTTGTCCTGAAGCCTTTTAGTAACTAAACCAGTTGCCGTATAATCATCTAAAAATTCGGCTTGCATTTCTGGAGTAGCCGCACACATTAGATGACACAAAGAAAGTACATAACGGCGCTGGTTCCAAGGCAAGCTTTCAGCCCACGTTTTGGCTTCCGGAGGCAGCTTATCAAGAATACTTTCTGAGTCGGTTTGGAATAAAATTTGCGCTTCCATAGATGCTTGTTGAGCCATGACTTGAATGAATTATAAGTAGGTATACAAATCGGAGCCTAAAATACATTCAAACAACCTAACAATTAGTCAGGTTAGGTTAAAATAAACTGTTATATTCATTTTGTCCTCCCTACTGAATCACCCTGATATCAGCAATAAAATTTATTGCTGGTTACGCAGCGCTAGAGATTTCCACTCGCCATTCGGCAGTTATGCCTATGGGTGGGAAGCTTTGCGGTAAGAGGGGACGATTTTATCCACTTTTCCCCGGTTCTTTCTAGAAGATGCGGCTGTCTAGTCATTAAGAGCAGTAATTGCGGGAGACACATTTAGAATCACCCCTATTACTAGGATTCCCGAATTAAATACGTTACTAACACTAGAAAGATAAAAAGTGCCGAATTTCTTGCCAGAAACCCGCGTAGCTTGGGCGATTAGGGCAAAAAACCAAGGCTATAACGGCATTTGTTGGGTAACGCGATTTCGCACGAACCCAAGGAGCAATGAGAGGGGTTGTGGCGCTGGCGTGGAGAGATTAACCAGAAAGTATTGGAACCCACGAGACGGCTTGCGGTTGAGGAAGCTGTCTTAAATCTTTACAAGTTTTTTAATCGCATCCACGTCAATATCAAATCTTTGAGTAATTTTGTCGATAACCTTGGATTCTTCTGGTGTCAGTGCGCTATCGAGTTCGGATACTCTGTAACACTGCGCCAACAGGGGAATAGCATAATCGCGGTTAAGTTGATCTAAAAGCGTATCTAAAGGCTGAGGAGATTTAATATTAGAAGCGATCGCATCTATTGATGCGGGGCTGAGATTCGCCGCCTGTAAGGAAGGGAGAATGTCTTCCCAAGACTTGCCGGGATAACTTGCCACAATTGTATGAACCAGTATCCGATCCATAATCGCTTGTTGCGCGATCGCAGTCTGCAAATAACTTTCACTCGCCGCCTGCGTTTCTACCAGCTTATCATCCGATACCTGCGAATGCAGCTGTGCCTCATAAAACCGACAAGCCGCATAACCCAACGCATAGATCATCGTCGCATTTGCGCTGGCACCAATTACCGCACCCGCCACAGGTGTAGCTTTCAACAAACCTAAACCCGCCTTAATTCCTTGACTCCCGCCCAGCGACAAACCAAATATAGCTAACACTTCACCTTTACGGGCTGGATCTTTCAAATCTAACCCATAAGCTGCGGCAATCTGATAAACCATTTCCGCTTGCAACAGTGTCGTCGCTGCCAAATCAACAGTCAACAACGCCAACGCCTGTCCGGGCAAAAAGCTAGTAGCCAAACCCATCCCGCCGCCATAAACTGCTTTTTCCACCATTAAACGATGGGCAACCTGATTGGGGCTTTCCTCTGGATGCTTTTGCTGTAAATCTCTAACAGCATTTTCGGCTTTTACCACATCAACTTGATTGATGATACCGAGTAGCCAAGTTGTAGGTAAGGCTCTGGTGACATGGCGTAAAAATTGGTTATCGCCTACATAATTAACCGCACGTCCTGCACCTTGCGTAGTTTGCGAAATCAACTTTTGCGTTTGTTTCGCCGCCGTCTCGCCAACACCAGCTGCTGTCTTTACTACAGCTTTGCCTGTTCTATAAGCCGTGTTGCCTATTGCGGCAACTCCTCCAACGGCTGTTTTTACGATCGCTTGCCCAGAAGCCGCAACTGAATCCCAAAACGACGGTTTGACATCCGTGGACTGTGTATCGGATTCCACTTTTTCAGATACAATTCCCGGTTTGTTTTCCATCGTTCAATTCCCATTCCCACCAGGCGTTCTTTTTTGAGAATATCTTGCCAGAATGCGATCGCGCCTGTATCAACAGAAAGAAAAACACTTTGTGTTCTCTTCTCCCTTCCCGCCTCAGTACCACTTTGGTAACTGCAAGGCTTGCATTCCTCTTTTCCTCTGCCCTATACAGCGTCTAGAATAGTTCGTTTAAAAGACTATATATGAGCGCACAGATTCCCATTCTATAAGTATAGCCCTAAATCAAGAAATATTAGTAATAAATGATACAAAGATTAAAGATATTACTGAAACGTTGCACAGGTTGACGCGATCGCACTCTTCCAGACATTCGATCGCATCCGGTAAAGTGAAGAAATAGCGCATAGTGCGATCGCTTCCCCTGGCTAGTGGTGAAAATTGATGACAGGTACAGTAACAAATCAGCAGGAGGACATCACCCCAGATATGTTGAAGTCCAAGGATAAACCTCGTGTCTCTTGGCAGGTTCTTTTTACCCTGCTGATGTTTTTTTATATGTACCTACCCATTCTGGTACTTGGCGTTTACAGTTTTAACGAATCTGCCTATGGCGCTGGGTGGGAAGGATTTACCTGGAAGTGGTATCTCAAACTGTTTGGCGACTCTCGCGTTCTCACAGCACTGCAAAATAGCTTGACAGTAGCATTTTGTGCGGTAGCGATCGCTGCTGTTATTGGTACGCTGATGGCAGTAGGTTTAGCGCGTTATCGCTTTCCTCTTCAAAGCTTGTATCGCGGCGTTGCCTACCTACCCCTGATTATTCCCGATATTGCGATCGCAGTCGCCACCTTGGTATTTTTAGCAGTAATTGGCATACCTCTTAGCCTTTGGACAATTGTCGCCGCTCATGTCGTCTTTTGTCTTGCCTACGTGGCCCTTGTCGTCTCTTCCCGAATTAGCGCCCTCGATCCCCACTTAGAAGAAGCCGCCCTAGATTTAGGGGCGACACCAGTGCAAGCTTTTATACAAGTGTTGCTTCCGGAGTTGATGCCAGCAATTATCTCTGGTTGTCTATTATCTTTCGTCCTCAGCATGGACGACTTTCTGATTGCCAGCTTCACTGCTGGTACTGGTGCCACAACTCTACCAATGGAAATCTTTAGCCGCATCCGCACTGGCGTTAAACCTGATATCAACGCCTTGAGCGTTATGTTAATGATAGTTTCAGGTGTTGTTGCCTTTGTTGCTGAATTACTCCGTTATCGCAGCGAACAAAAACGGTTTAAGTAGTTTTTTTGAGTTTATGAATTTTAAAATTTTAACTAGAAATATTGTCAAAAAATTAACTTTTTTTAGGGTATAATGATTTAAAAAATTTTAATCTAAGTGTTTTTTCAATAATGGAAATCTATCTGTATTTTTAAAATACAGATAGATTTCCATTATCTAATAATACCGCCCTGCGACACGAAAGTAAATAATTAATTTTTCCTACTCATATTCCTAAACGAAAAATTAACGAATCAAATAGAACCGCTGGTATATAGCAATTCTCGGTTGCATAGATAACAGTGTAGGGACACGGCATTGCCGTGTCCCTACGAGGGTTTGTGCGGCTCTAACCAGCCATTCTGAAGAAGAACCCCACAAAAAAAGCCCAGATATACTGGGCTATGTCGCTATTTACTAAGTTATTTTTCTAGGCTTACCAAAGCAATTTAGCTCTTTTAAACTTTCTGCTGGTTTTGCTTAACAACCAGCAACCTGCACCCAAAGCACCAAAAACCAAAAAACTAACAACAGAGTTAAGCTTTGCAACAGAATGGGGTACGGGTATTACATCGGTGGTGATGGGATTGAGTTCTAAGAACGAGCCATCGCTAAAAGGCGCACTCAGAGAAAGGTTAGAATTGGTGATAGTAATCTCATAACAATTAATGTAGTCGTGGCAAGTAGCCGGAAGTATAGGCTTTTCAGAAATGTCTCCAGCAGGTACTAAGCTAACAGCAGCGGCGGGAGAGATATTTGTCAGCAATGCGATCGCGAGTGCGATCGCGACTACTAAGAGTTTTTGCCAAATCTTCGTCATTTTTTGTATCCGATTCTCTAACTTCGGTAGGTTGGGATGTGCGTCCAGAACCAGCAGATAGCTACCAATCTGTTTAGCAGTACGCCTAAAAACATGCCTAGATAAAAATGGCATAATTTCAAGACAATTACCAGCATTTCGGCGCGGTTTTATTGAAAAAATAAATTTAGATGGTCATGTTAAAGCCTGAATTAAGTTGGTCATGCCAAGACAGTAACCTAAACTGACCAAATACTTTTTGGATTGACATGAAAAAAGGAGGCTGATAATCAACCTCCTCTTGAGAACAAATCAGTAGAAGTACGCAATCGTGCGCCCCTACAAATTTCGATTAAACTAATTTCAGATCCGGATACTCAGCCAGCAAGTCATCAGTAGTGAGCGTGTCGCCGTCTGCTTGGGGTGTCCAGAGAACTTCTACAGCGAGTAAGCGATCGCTTGAAATACCACCAATTTGACGTAAAGCTTGACGCAGATCGTCGGTGCTATTAATTTTCGGTAGTTCCAGATTACCTTCCACACCCACTACCATCGTCACAACGAGGTATTCACCAGGGTCTTGTGTCATCAGTTCACCACCCGCAGCAGTTCCTGGTAAAGATGCTTTAGGAGCAGCTGCTCTGAGCTGATTATTGACGTTAGAAAGAGTTTCTTCAGTAAACTTACTACGTTCGCCCAGCGCTAGCTGATTGAACTTAGCTTCTGCGGCTTGTAACGCCGTTTGCTGAGATTCACCCGCACCGTAAACCCAGTATTCCGGGTGACGTAGCAAAGCTAAGGTGCTTTCTTGTAGAACTTGGGCGCGACCTTCGGCGGAACTTGTATCTGCTGTACGCGCCAGCTGGTCTAGCTCTTTTTGCAGACTGCGGGCTTCCGACAACAAACCAACTTGTACCCGTGCGACGGAAACCTTGGGATTGCTGTAGCCGAGGGAGTCCACTTCGCCACCATCGCCAGCACGAACACGACGGAAGCTGGAAACCAGGAAGTTAGCGATCGCCAAGAATATCAGAATACTGAACAGACCGCCGCCTCCCCCACCAAAAAAGAAGGGGAAAAGTAACGGGAAGCCAAAACCGCCACCACCGGGATAGGGCGCGGGATAGTATCCTCCTCCTCCTGGTGCGTAAGTACGGCCAGGAGGTGAATAGCTGCGGCTGGGCGCTCTGAAACCGCCACTACCTCCCATCCGCCCACCTGTGCGGGCTGCTAAAGCTCCATCAGCATGACTAAATGCCAAAGTTAGGACGAGCCCAATGACGAGCAGAGATTTAAAAAATGGTTTAATTGTTGAAAGTATTTTGTTACGCATTAAACTATGCCTCTTGAATCTGATTAAACTGTAGCGGCTCTTGCAGCTCAAGGCATCTTTCGATTGGCATCACCGGGTACATATTTAATCTATCGCTTGGTTTCTGACTCTGGGGACTATACGGGGGACGGATTACCGACCCTTTTTCTAGCCGCCGCCGACGATGGTGACGATTTCTAAATTGTCCCCTTGTTTCATCTCAGTTTCCGACCAAAACTGGCGATGCAGAATCTCACCGTTGTACTCAACAGCCACTAAGCGCGGGTTTAATCCCAATTGTTCCAGCATTTCGGGCAATTTGGTATGCGGCGAACAGCTACGGGGTTCGCCATTCACCTGAAGCTCAACCTGATGAAACTGATTAGACATGAGATTGGGGAAGACGAGCATCAATTGTGCGAAGAGTTTGCACTCGACCCAGTTGCGAGATGAAATACTGAGCCATCAACATCGGCTGATCTGACTGCATAATAGCGCGGACAACTGCCACTCTCTCGGCTCCCGCTCCCAGCACATCATTTAAGTTATCCACCTCAATGCCACCAATTGCAAACCAGGGAATCGGGGAATTTGCAGCTGCATAGCGGACGTATTCTAGACCAGCCGCCGCTTTACCAACTTTGGTCGGAGTCTCGTAAACTGGGCCTACCCCAATATAATCAGCGCCTTCAGCGATCGCGCGTTGCATCTCTTCTGGATTTGTGGTGGAACGACCGATCAGGCGTTGTGGCCCAAGTATCTGACGAGCGATCGCAATTGGCATATCTTGTTGTCCCAGATGGATACCATCGGCATCCACAGCCAAAGCTAGATCCACCCGGTCATTCATAATAAATAATGCACCGTATTGATGGCACAGCTGGCGGAGTTTGTTAGCGTGAGCCAGTTTTACGTTATCGTCGGCTGTTTTTTCTCGGTACTGTACCAGAGTTAGTCCCCCTTGCAGGGCGGCTTCGACGATGGAAAACAGCTCTTCCGAGGCAGATGTTACCAGATACAGACGCGATCGCAACAGTGCCTGATGTCGTTTGTAAGCCAGCAAGCTGCTCTCTAAGGTATACACCCGATAGCGCATCTGCTTAGTCGCCGCTCCCATATCCGGGTCATAAAGCTTGCTATACTCTTCCAGCACCCGCAACGCTTCTTCCACCCTGGAGAAATTTACCTGCAACAAATGCTCAATACTGGAGCGCTGTTCTTCTTGAGGATGGCTCAGCTCTGTGCCTGGGTCGCCGGGAGTATCCCGCGCTGCCCTCAGTTCAATACTATGCCAGCTCGCTAGCTCCTGCCGCATTTGCTTGCATTCATTTACAAGTGGGGAGCTATTCATGCCGAAGCGACACCATTCCTCAATAATTCGCAAGCCTTCTCTGGCTCGGTCTAGATTGGCATCTAAAATGCGGCAAACAGCTGGCTGTGTTTGTATGGGCAAATCGCCGACTCGCCCTCGAACGCTGTGTTTCTCGCCCATCGCAACCACTCCATTATTTTTCATCGTAACAGTCACTTCCCCTTGTTCGCGAAATATTTAAGGTGAGAGGGTGGCACGCCGAGCCAAATTTTGCCATTAACCCATCTATTTTATACAAACGGATAAAAAAATAAAGACGCGGGGATTAAGTATGTTGAACAAAATAAACATAACTTGTATTGCATCCATTGATTAAAAATCTTGTCGAAAATAAAGTATGTTGGTAAGATATGACCCTGCACATTGAAAAAATTAATCTTCTGATAGATGGCTGGAAACAGCTTTTTAGAAATGTAAAAAGATGGGTAGTGTCTATCCAGCATTGGCGTGCATAAACTAAAACTAGGTGCCAATGCCATCAAACTTCACCTTGTATTGCAGTGCCAACTTGAGAGGAGTAGAGCCGTGAGTTTGACACGCCCCCGCAATCATAAAATTTCGGATTTCGGATTTCGGATTTTCGATTATCAAATTTCAGGCAAGAGCCGCCACAATATTCGTACCTGTAGTATTGTCCTGGGAATAGTGGCGGCGACAACAATACCGTTTTGCCTAGATGTAACCGCAGTAGTGGCACAGTCTAATGTAGCTCAGCCTGGTGCTGATAGCACCATGAAAATGCTATACGTCAACCCAACTGCTGGGAATGACACTAATGGCAATGGGGGTGAAAAGACACCTTTCCAAACCATTACCCAAGCATTGCGGGTAGCTGGAGCCAACACCACGATTATCCTTTCTCCCGGCACTTACAGCCTGGAGACGGGCGAAGTTTTTCCCTTGAGGCTAAAATCGGGGATCACGATTCAAGGCGACCCCAGCAGCAAAGGGCAGAATATTGTGATTAAAGGCGGGGGCGGTTTCCTGAGTCCGACCTTTGCTGGTCAAAATATAGCGATCGCCTCAGCTAACCAATCCACAATCACAGGGGTAACGGTAACTAATCCTAATCCGCGAGGTTACGGTCTGTGGATTGAATCCAACAGTCCCCTCGTTGTCGATAATACCTTTACTGGAAATACACATGATGGGGTTTCTGTCAATGGAAAAAGTTCGCCCACGATTCGCGGGAACAACTTCTACAGCAATGGCGGAAATGGCATCACCATATACGGCAGCTCTAGCCCTGAAGTGCGGGAAAATGTGTTTCAAAACACAGGATTTGGCATTAGCGTCGGTCAGAATGCCGCACCGCAACTGATTGGAAATCGCATTATCGGCAATAAAGATGGTGTAGTTCTCGAAGGTAAGGCGCAGCCCATCTTACGGAACAATGTCATAGAAAACAATACTCGCTATGGGTTAGTGGCAATTTCTCAAGCTCGTCCCGATTTGGGGAAAGCTGACGAACCGGGAGGTAATGTTTTTCGTGCTAATGGTGAATTAGACCTTTACACCAAAGCTTCCAATCAAATTATTCCCGCTTTCGGAAATCAGATCGCCTCCCGTACAGAAGGAAACATTGATTTAGGTGGTGTCGCTACTCCCGCCGTCGCCAGCAACACTCTGGATCGGGTTCCTGCTGCCCTATCGCCAAGGCAAATATTGCCAGTCGCCAGAGCGATCGCACCGAGCCAGAATTCTCCATCCTCAGCTATAGACCCAAATTGGCGGAGTGAGCCAACCTTTTCCACCCCAGGACAACGCGCACCCAACAACACAGCTATAAAACCTGTGCCGCCTGCATCAAGGTCGCGATCGCCCCGGTCTTTACCAACGCTACAGGGTACCTTACCAGCCTTACCGCCTCTTCCTCAGACCTCACCGTTACCAGTTCCAGCAACACCGCCTGCATCAAGGTCGTCTCTACCTACTCTCGACCCTCCTAGGCAGTCTAGGACTTTACCAGCGCTACCGTCGTTAACGCCCTCTTCCTCGTCGCCAGCGTCGCCTACTCAACCCAGGGTTATAGACTTTGGCGCTTCGCCAGAGGAGCCTCTAGGAAATCCGAATTCTCCAGATTTACTGCCAGTGCCTAGCGCTAATATTCCCCTGGGGAATATTGGCGACCAGACAACGACTACAGGGACGAGAAATTCGTCTCGCCGTAGCAGTAGTACGCAGGCGCGAGGTTTGCGCTATCGGGTTTTGGTGAATGCTCAGGATTCGCGCCAAGAAGCTTTAGTGCGATCGCTGGTTCCGGATGCCTTCCGCACTGTCGCCAACGGTCGCGGAGTGATGCAAGTGGGAGTATTTAGCAGACGCGATCGCGCTAACGAAATTGTGCAAATGCTGGATAACAAGGGTGTGGAAGCTATTGTTGAAGAAATGAATTGACAATTGCTAATAGTTAATGGCTAATAGCTAATTGTTCAAAATCTATTAGCCATTAGCCTATGCAATTATTAATTTTTATCGGTTTACAAGCTTCTGGAAAAAGTACGTTTTTTCGTACTAATTTTGCCGAAACCCATAAACTTGTTAGCAAAGATTTATTGCGTAACAATAAAAAGCCCTCCAGAAGGCAAGCACAACTGATTGAAGAGGCACTTCAAGCCGGAGCATCAGTAGTTGTTGATAACACTAACCCAACAATTGAGGATCGTGCCTCTCTAATTCAGTTGGGTTGTAGCTACAATGCTGAAATTATCGGTTATTACTTTGAATCGATCTTAACCCAATGCCTTGAGCGCAACCAGCAACGCACGGGGAGAGCCAGAGTTCCAGATGTAGGGATTTATGCCACAATCAAGAAACTAAAACCCCCATCTTATGCGGAAGGCTTTCACAAGCTATTTTACGTGCAGATTGCTGATAACTCTGCTTTTGAGGTGCGGGAATGGAATAAAAATGAGGTAGCTGATGGATAATGATGCGTTTGAGAAACAAATGCGCGAACTTTAGTATTTCCACTCGCTGCGTCTATTACCTCAGAGGATGTTTTAAAAGGGTCAAATTGGGTTCTGAAAGCTACCTTAGAAGGAGACTAAGTAGCCTCAACCGTTGATTCTATCGTAGTAAAGCCTGAGTAGTTGAAGTAGCCAAAGTCGGTCAAGGAGACTTTTAAAACATCCTCTCAAGCGTGGGTGATAATTCGTGTAGATGGTCGCGGATTTTCGCGGTTTACCAAATCGCGATTTGAAAAGCCATTTGATGTGAAATTTCACAGTTTAATGGTGCAAACTGCCAAAGCATTGATAGAAGAACTCCACGGTATCTATGCTTATACAGAAAGCGATGAAATCTCGGTGCTATTCCGTCCAGAGTGGGATTTTTGCGATCGCAGTCTCGAAAAAATTGTCTCCATTTCTGCCAGCATTGCCAGCGCTACATTTACCCACGCCGCTGAAACTGTAGTAAATTTTGATAGCCGCGTCTGGCTGGGTGCAAACAAATCCCAGGTAGTAGATTATTTTAATTGGCGACAGGCAGATGCTACGAGATGCGCCTTGAATGGCTGGTGTTATTGGACGCTACGCAAGGCTCGTGAAAGCGTTGGAAATGCAACATCTGCCCTTGAAGGTAAGTCTGTGGCGTTTAAAAATCAATTGCTTTTTCAAAACGGAATTAATTTTAATGAACTTCCCGCCTGGCAACAACGGGGAACAGGTTTATATTGGGAAAAATACGAGAAAGAAGGCTACAATCCAATTCAAGATAAAGCAGTTTTAACTACACCACGACGGATCAAGATTGAAGAAGAGTTACCTATGAAAGATGCTTAGGGGGAATTTATTCGCCACATTTTTGCTACTCATGAGGCGGCAAAGGAAGCTTGAGTTAGACTTGCCAGGATAAAGTTCCGGTATTGTAGTAGCGCGATTTATCACAGAAATTTCTGATAAATTGTGGTATTCAGTAACTCAAAGGTGTTTTTCTGGTCATCAAAACGAATAGTATCAACTTTAGTCTCACTTTCAAAATCTTCTCGTTTAAATTCGATTCTGTATTCACGAATCGATGACAGAGGATATAAAGCCGCACTAATTTCCTCTTCTTGAATACTGAACTTAAAACATATTGGCAATAACAAATTATTTTGAAAGCGAAAATCTTTGTAACCGTACACAACAGTTGCATCAGAACCTAATGGGGCAAACCGCGTTTCTTCGGTATAAATATCGTGAGAATGAGGATGTCTTTCTAGAGTAACAAGCCCGGCTTTTAAAGTTAAAAGATAAAGCAATCCTGATAATTGACATAAGCCACCACCAAAATCTGCCTTCAGTTGGTTGCCAACAATTGCTCGTCCTTCTAAATAACCTTTTGCTTGGTCAGGCTTTCCTACTAGATGCCAAAAAGAGAAAACTTTACCTGGCTGAATTTCTACATCTTGAATTCTTTTTATTGCCAAAGCTAAATTGTGTTTTTTATTTTCTGATAAGCTAGTTTTTTTAAGTGTTTGACAAATAACTATCTGTTGCTGAAATAAGTTTTTTTGTTTGTCGCTTGTCGGATTATAGGTTACAAAATTGCTATATTGACCCTTGGACAAATCTAATGCGTATCTTTGCATTACTTTTAAACGTACTTTTAAATTAGGCGGGATTAGTTTTTTCATATCATTATTGTATTTTGCACTTTTCAGTTGTAGGCTCGGTTAAGGAACGTAACCTAGTCTACGCTTACTGAATTGTACTAAGTAAAAAATCTGCGGTTTTTGAGATGAAGTTTAATCTAGTAAATGCACTGATAAAGACTTATGTAGCTAAATTAAGTAAAACATTTAATCACATTTTGATTAGTTTCACCATGTAATAAGAGGACATAACTTTTATAAAACTGTGGCACATCAACTTATCAAGAGGTAGCAAAAGCTGACGGCTTTTAGGTGGAAGGCGATGAATTGGGAAAAAAGCAACTCCTATTAATTCCTCAAGCTGCCATTTTTCTGCACACATTTGCCGAATATTCTCAAGAAAAAATGAAGTTGCTCCGTGTCAGGATTCAGGCTTATATGAAATTAGCTTTCTGCGTAAAGCTGATGGAATATCGAAAATTAAAATTCCATTAGGACGAAGAATTCTGTGACATTCATTGACGATAGACTGAATTTTTTCTTTACTTAGATGCCTGAAAAGGTGTAAACAAAAAACTACATCATAACTATTCGGCTCTACTGGAATATTATCTGCTGATGCTAGGATTAAGTTCTTATCAGGATATTTATTATTAGCTATTTGAAGCATATTGCCACTTACATCAAGTCCATCTGTGGCAAAGTTCAGAAAACGTCCACTCCCACAGGCTAAATCAAGTACAGTTTTGTCTTTATAATTAGCTAACCACTGACTCAAAATTTCTCTTTCTTGAGTATCGATATAACGACCATAGGAATTGTTAAACCTCGAACTATCATAGTCACCCGCAATTTCTTCGTAGTATAGTTTTACTATTTCATCGTTATTATTTGACTGATACATAATCAACTAAATTTTTTACATTTTTTACAAGGAATTTTTAAGCAAAAAAAGATTATTTGCCTTTTTATTATTGACACCTATTCGGATGCAAGGGTTCCAGATATAGCAGACCTAAATAATTCGTTAAGGCGAGATTTTCAACTGCAAGAAGTCGGAAATCTGAACCCCGAAGCCCTAGCTCACAACTCTAGCGAGGATGGCTATAGCTGCCAATAATTGATGAAAATACGGTTCAGTTAGGGGGGAAAGATCAAAGTAAGCGTAGGGTAGTTTTAGGCTAAGCGTTACCAATACAATAAGCATTTGTATGGGTTCCGTATGTGCTGAAACTAACCTACAATTATTGTTAGCTAAAGCTGTATACAAGCGAGCAATCGCATTTTCCAGAAAATTTAAAAGCTCTGTTAGCCAGCTAATTGAAATGTTATATCTTCCCTGTAAAAACTTTTTCGGCTGGGCCAGTCATGTAAACTCGCTGGTCTTGTTCTGCCCATTCGATTTTTAAACAACCGCCGGGTAGTTCCACCGTAGCAACGCGATCGCATTTCTGTGCCAATACCCCAGCCACCACCACAGCACAAGCACCCGTACCGCAAGCTAAAGTTATCCCAGCACCTCTTTCCCACACCCGCATTTTCAGATAATCTGGGCGCACCACTTGAATAAACTCGGTATTGGTACGCTTGGGGAAAACTGGGTGATGTTCAAACTCAGAACCTATGCTTTCCAACTCGATAGCAGCGACATCCTCCACAAATGTGATGCAGTGGGGATTGCCCATGCTAACACAAGTTACTAACCAAGACTTTCCAGCAACTTCCAAAGGTTCATTTATCGCTTTCTTGTCTGGTGCTACTAGCGTCGTGAGAATTTCTGCTGCAAGTAGTCGCGGCATTCCCATATCGACTGTAACTTGACCATCCGGCTTAATTTGCGGTGTCATGACACCAGCCAGTGTGTGGATGCGATATTGACCCTCTTGGCTAGATGTTCCCTCCAAATCGGCGATAAATTTGGCTAAACAGCGAATACCATTGCCGCACATCTCCGGTTCTGAACCATCGGAGTTGAATATTCGCATCGTGTAGTCGGTGCCATCTTGTCCGGGGAGGGCGAAAATCACACCATCTGCACCGATACCGAAGTGGCGATCGCATAACTTGACAGCATCCTCTGGTGTCAGACAGGGTTCGTCTGTGCCACGATTATCAACCAGGATGAAATCATTCCCCAGTCCCTGATATTTAGTAAACTCGATATTCATAGCAGCAATTACCACTTAACGGTCTTCAATTAGCATAAACTATGTAATGGGTGATGGAAAAGTTAGGAGTTATCAGGTTTCGATTAATAACTCTTAATTCCTAATTTTTTAAAATTACCAATTATCAAGGATATATTTTATGGCTGCTGAACTGGAAACTGGATTACCGAGTATTCGCCTACTCCAAACATTTGTTAAAGAAGGAAAAGAAGTCGAGATAAAGCTGCTTACAAACGATGTTTTAGGTGGGAAAATTCGCTGGCTGGATCAGAACTGTATTTGTTTGATGGAGCAATCAAATCAGCCCACAATAGTTTGGCTGCAAGCGATCGCATATGTGAAGCCGAAGTCCTGAAGAGTGTTGAGTGTTGCGTTGTTTTCCCAATTCAACACTCAACACTTTTTAAAGTTCCTGCTGATTATCAGATGTAAGCAATTCTTGGAAAGCTTCGTTCACAGGCACTTGGATTACAGGAACCTCCACAACACGAGAATCCTCTGACGGTGGGGAGAGCCACTCCTGCACTTGATTTAGAGGATAACTGCCGCCGCACAAAAGTAGCTGATCGCTTACCAACAGCTGGGTGTCGCCGCCAGGAAACCGGATGAACTTCCCATCGCGCCGAATTGCTTGCACTTGTACCCCGTACTGGCGGCGCATATGTAACTGGGAGAGAGTTTTCCCAGCAACCGGACTATCCTCTGGAACTAACAACCACTGACAGGGAGCATTTTCACTAGGAATTGCCACTTTACCCTTTGCCAGTTGATCGAAGGCAGCTTGTTCATTTGATTCTCCCACCACCAACAAGCGATCGCCTTCTTCCAAAGTTGTTTGGATATCTGGATAATCTATTTCTTCCCCGCCACTGCGACGAATTGCCACCAGAGAGACACCAGTCAAACGGCGTAAATCAGTCTCCTCCAGCGTCATCCCGATTAAAGGAGAACCAGGAGGGAGAGGATACCACTTGCTATTCATTTGGGCAGCAGCAACCTCCAAGTCGCGGGCAATTTCCGAAGGCGATCGCTCTGGGCGCAGCGCCAGATAATGACTATTGCGGATTTGCTGCATTTCCTTCTGAATTGTCCATGAAGGCAAGCCATTACCAGCTAAAAGATGCGAAGCCAGTTCCAAAGAAGCTTCAAACTCAGGTTGCACCACCTCCCGCGCTCCCAGTTGGTAAAGCAGTTCGATATCTTTATTGTGGTTGGCGCGGACAACGATATCCAACTCAGGAGCCAATTCTAAGGCGCGTTTCAGGCAAAGACGGGTAGCCATCGGATCGGGCATAGCGATCGCCATCCCCGTCGCCTTACCTACCCCAGCAGCTTCCAAAACATGCAAAGAAGCCCCATTGCCATAAACATAGGAAACCCCCGCCTCTCTCATTTGCTGAATCTTACTTTCAGACTGATCGATAACCACAACTGGATACTTGTGTTCCTGCAACAGTTTCACCAGATTTCGTCCGACTCGCCCATAGCCACAAACCACCACATGATTTTGCAAAGGCAAATCGCAAGCAACTTCCAACGGGGCATCTGCTGTGTCTAAAAACGACTTCAGCCAAGGCAACTCCAACAATTTTGGCACCAGGCGCAGCACAAAAGGCGTAAGTACCAACGTTACAGCAGTTGTACCCAAAATCAGTAAGTAAATTCGGCGAGAAACCAATCCCAGTGCTTGCCCTTCACTCGCCAGCACAAACGAGAATTCCCCAATCTGCGCTAATCCCAACCCAACAATTAAAGCCGTTTTCAAAGGATATCCAAACGCTCTCACGATTGGTGTCACAATCAAAAACTTGCCCACAAAAACCAAACAGACTAGCCCCAAAATTAACTCCAGATTTTCCCAGAGAAAAACCGGGTCGATCAGCATCCCAATCGCGGCAAAAAATAAAGCTGCAAAAACATCCCGCAGCGGTTCCACATAAGTCAGAGTTTGGTCGGCATATTCCACCTCCGAAATCATTAACCCGGCGACAAATGCCCCCATCTCAATCGAAAGACCCATATACTCTGTGAGCAACGCAATGCCCAAACACAGCGCCACCACGCCCAGTAGAAACAGCTCCCGGCTTTCCGTTTTAGCCAGCAAACGCAGCAAAGGCGGAATTAGCCAAATACCAACAGCCACAGCCCCCGCAGCAAATAGCCCAATCTGCAAAAGCGCTAAAGCGATCGCTTTGCCAATTGCTTCCGGGGGTTTGTCCAGCGCTGGTAACACCGCCAGCATCAATCCCAGCGCCAAATCCTGCACCACCAGAATCCCCAGCATCACCTGAGCATGAGGCGTTGCCGTCTCGTTGCGCTCCATCAGACACTTGAGGACAACAGCGGTGGAAGACAGAGACAGAATCGCCCCTAGGAAGACACCCTTGGCTGGTAAAGTACCCCAAGCCCCAGTTACGCCACATACCACAACTGTGACTAGAATAGTCAGGGCGATTTGTAACCCGCCCCCTCCCAGAGCAATTTTTTGAACTTTTTTCAGTTCCGTAAAGGAAAACTCGACTCCCAGCGCGAACAACAAAAAGGCAACGCCAAACTGAGCCAGCGTTTCTATCTGAATCAACTCTTTAATTAGTTTCAATCCAGCTGGGCCAACAACCATCCCGCCCAGAATATAGCCCAGCAAAGCAGGTTGACGGCATAAGGCTGCCACCAGCCCCCCAGCCGCAGCTGCCGCGAGAACCGTCACTAAGTCAACAATCAGTCTAAAATCTTCTTGCACAAGTTTCTTTTATAAAAAAACTATGAAGGTATATAAACTTTAGGATACAGAGTTTTAAGGGCTGTGCAGATCCCTTTGACTAAAGGTCATCTGCCTTCAGTAGGAAATACGGACACTACTTAGTCTGCCTTTTCTCCTTCCCAGGTCACAAAAAGGAATGCTCAGAATCAGGCTCCTGCCTCATCTGTTCCTTGGCTTTATTCGCCGTTGGGGAAGACTGGAGCCTTTGCTAATCGCGTTCGGAGGCTCTTAACGAGTAGAAGAATATGGGAAACACTTGAGACAGGGTGATAGTCTATCCGCTAGTACAAAAAACATATAGATGTTTTGTAAACAATCCTGTGGGAGTAATTGCCTGTGATGTCGAAGAATCTGCTAAAATTTCGCCCTGACCTACAGCAACTCAGTTCTACACTTTTTTCTCTGAAAGTCAAAAGTACAAAGAAAGAATTTTTTCTTTTGCCGGTTGCTTTTTGCCTTTTTACTTTGCCAGCGCGAGCCTTGCAGGTTCAGGTGACACCCACTAATCCCCAGTTGGGAGATACTCTTTCAGTGGTAATTCAAAAAGATGCAGCAGACTCGCAAAGTCCCACGGTGTCTCTGAAACAGCAGAATTACTCAACGTTTTCTATCGGTCAAAATCGTTTTCGAGCTTTGCTACCAACGACACCTTTAGATAAGCCAGGAAAGTTGGTAATTCGGGTGGCGGGTGATGGGGAAGTCCGGGAAATTCCGATTGTTTTGCGATCGCGCTCTTTTCCAGTGCAACGGATTACTCTACCCCCTGGAAAAGCTGGACAGGGAGCAACGCAATATGAACTAGATCGGGTAGCGGCTTTTAAAAAGTTAGTGACACCCCAAAAGTTCTGGAATGGCCCCTTCCTGAAGCCGAACCGGGGAAGAATCAGCAGCATTTACGGAGTTCGTCGCTACTACAATGGCAAATTTGCCAACGATTACTACCATCGCGGAGTTGACTACGCTGGCGGGTATGGTTCGCCTGTGACAGCGCCAGCAGCAGGACGGGTGGCGTTGGTGGGAAGGGTAAGCCAAGGGTTCCGGGTTCACGGTAATGTAATTGGAGTTGACCACGGGCAAGGTGTCACCAGCATTTTTATGCACCTGAGCCGTATTGATGTTAAGGAAGGGGATATTGTAAAACCTGGTCAGGTAATTGGTGCAATTGGTTCTACGGGCGCTTCAACTGGCCCTCATTTGCACTGGGGATTGTATGTAAATGGCTTATCAGTTGACCCTGGCCCCTGGCGAAATCAAGAATTTCAATGAGGCTTTAGGAAGTTTTGATGTATTTTTTGAAGTTTTGATCTATTTAGTGTTGTATTGAGGTACACATTGTGGCAGGGTTGTCTATGTAAAAAAGGAGGGGGCGTGGCACTTTTAATGTCTTGCAATATCCCTCGCTTGGGGATTGCATATAGCTTTAGCGGCAACGCCAATGTTGAATAGCCTCCAGGGAACAATCTCGAAAATCCCCGTAGGTAAAACACTTCCGGTTTCTTCGCCCGACAAAACTGATTTTCAGGGTAGCTGGTGAGAGGTGCTGTGTCATGCCAAGATATTTTGATGGGGATGAGCGAAGAGACATCTATACAGATTTCAACTTTACTCATGGCTTATAGAGGCGTTTAAAAAAATTGCTTCTACCCAAAGAGAGAAAATCAATTTTTTAGGGAAGCGGCAATCTCAGCCTTGCTTTCCTCGCCAACCAAAGTAGGAGGCAACTAGCCATGTTGCCCGGAGGCGGATTTACTCCGCCTCCGCTGTAAAGGATGGGGTATAAAGCGGGATTTTTAGATGAGTATTGAAAAGATTGTTGAACAAGCCCTACAAGATGGTTATCTGACACCAGCGATGGAGGCAGAGGTAGGACGCATTTGTGACACCGCGTCTGAGCTGTCAATTGAAGAGTACATGGCGCTGGATCGTCTGATGGGGGCGCTGTTGACGGGGGAAGTCGTTGCGGTTCCTCGCAAACAGTTTATCAATGTGATGGAAGAGTTGGTGCTGACGGAAGCGATCGCGCGAGTCGCAGAAATTGAAGCTACTAGCGATCGCGTTTTGGATGTGGGGGATATCGCCGCCTACGCTCTAAATCGTCTACCGCCGCTGTACGCGACGACGGAGGAAGGAGCCAGCTATCAGCGAATGCGAGCAAAAGATGAACTCCAAGAGCTAATTACCCAGCAAGTAAACGAAGCGATCGCTCGTAACTTGGATCGTCCCGAAAACCCAGGACAAGTTATCAGCAAATCTTCTGGGCCGGATGTATTTAAGCAGGTCAGTTCTTTACTACAAACTTACGCTTCCAACTTTGAGCAAAGAGATAAGGATGAAAATGATGAAGAATGAAATCTTCTAAATAAGAGAACGCGGGGAAGAATATCTTAGCTGTGGGATTCACAGTGTTAGCCGGTGGAGCCACCGTAAGGCCAAGAGCCGAGCAGGATGGCGGCGGGTGTAATGAAGCAGGGAAGAAAAACCGCGAGGTTATACAGACTCACAAGCAATGCTAACGTTTCGGGAAATCCCCACTTTCAAAACCGCAGGCTCGTGGAGCTAAGGTTTAAGGTGGGGAGGAGGCCAAACTTCTACCTTCTCAGCGACGAACAATTACAGGCGTTCCTTTACTTATCTGCTGATACATAGCCCGAATATCCTGATTACGCATTCGCACGCAGCCGTGAGAAACAGCTTGCCCTACCAGCTGCTCCTGGTTGGTGCCGTGGAACCCGATTTGATGTCGTCCATCCGACCAAAAGCTAATCCAGCGATCGCCTAAAGGATTATTCTTCGCCCCAGCGGGGAAGACTTCCCCGGTGATGGGTTGACTCCAAGCTGGATTTTTGTTCATTTTTAGAACTTGAAATGAACCGATGGGAGTTTCCCAACCCGACTGTCCCACAGCTACCGGGTAGGTGGCGAAAAGCTGATTGTCTAGGTAAACATAGACAACGCGATCGCTCAAATCGACAATCAAACGCGATCGCCCAAGGTATTCTGACGTTGATGGCGATAAAGCAGCCCCGAAGCTAAAATTTTCCCCAGCAATAACTGGTAATCCTAAGCTGTTGAGCGTCAGCTTTGAGAAATGCGATCGCCACGAAACTGACAACAGCACAAAAGCTGTCCCAAAACAAATCAGCATCAAATTTCGAGACAGTGGCTCATTTCTTGACATAGCGCTTTTCGCTACGAGTTGCTACCTAATTACCTTATAACCTTCTTCTTTTAGCATACGCCTATCAATATTAGGCTTCGCGCAATTGGCGGAAAGCTAAATGACCCTACACAAACCAACCCTCATCCACCCAGGCTTGATATAGTAAAGTCCCCTCACCATCAGGACTTCCTTAAATAAAAGCTCTCAACTTGCGTCCTCTTCCAGAAGAATAGAGGTTGGCTTTTAAGGGAATTCAGTCGTTGGGGACTTTGCCAGCAGTTTATTGAGCCAAGGAAATTTTTCCTGATGGGATTTTATTAGTTGCGAAGAATAGTAATAACTCCCCACTCTCTGCTACTGCTATTCGCTACATTGGTGTGAGAGCGCAAAAATTGCGTTCCATCTAATTGGGAACATTGCACAAGTGGCAGCGTCTTGGGGAGTAAGGCTGTTTTAACCCCCATTTCATCCATGAGTCAATCGATTCCTGCAACCTGGTCAACGGCTGAAGTAACGGTTCAGGTGCAACCTGAAAAACTCTCAAACTACGATTTAATTTTACGCTGTCAGGCCGATCTGCGTCCCGATCGCGCTGCCTTTGCAGAGCTGTTGCGTCGCTATCAGTCTCATGTCGAGAAAATTTTGTACCACCTGGCTCCAGATTGGCAGGATCGGGCAGATTTAGCACAAGAAGTTTGGATTCGGGTTTACCGCAATATCAAACGTTTGCAGGAACCAGTCAAGTTCCGGGGATGGTTGAGCCGCATAGCCACCAACCTGTTTTACGATGAGCTGCGTAAACGCAAACGGGTTTCTAATCCGCTGTCGCTGGATGCTCCTCGCATGATGGATGACGGTGAAATGGATTGGGAAATTGCCTCAGACAATCCAAGTCCCGACGAAGATATGACGACGCGGGAATTCTACGAACAGCTGCATGAAGCGATCGCTGATCTGCCAGAGGTTTTCCGTACTACCATCGTCCTTAGAGAAATCGAAGGTATGGCATACGAAGAAATTGCTGAAATTACTGGCGTTTCTTTGGGAACTGTGAAGTCTAGAATTGCTAGAGCCAGACAGCGGCTGCAATCTCAGTTGCAAAACTATCTAGATGGGCGCTAGCCTTTTCAAGGTGAAATTAATTTTCAGCTTTTAGGTGGATTTGCCCTCCCCAGAAAGTCAATTATGCTCAAAGCAGTAGAATGGTGTTCTTTAGATTGTTGAAGTGGTTCTGCTGTAAGGAATTTACCCTAATCATCGGGTGAAGAAAGTTTGATATCTACTTGCTGCTATAACCGCCAAAAACTCCCAAAGAGCTAAGTTGAACCCCAACCAAGCTACTCCGGACGGCTTAAGTAAATTCCCTACCACTCACTTACGTGCTGATTGTTGACAGGACAGTTACAATCTTAGACGAGATACGAGTATCTACCATATACTGATAGTGGCAAAAATTTGTGAGAGCTGTAGTTTCCAATTGTGTGATTTGCTGGTGACGTAAACATGACCCCTGACTTTAATACTCATAAGGATGCTGGACTGCGATGCCCAGCGGACGCACAGACCTCGAAGGAAATGGATATTTTGCAGCGCGATCGCTTTGAATTGCTCAGTGCCTACTTAGACGGTGAAGTAACTGCTGCGGAACGCAAACAAGTTCAGGAATGGCTGAAAACTGACCCGACAGTGCAGTGCTTGTACACCAGATTAGTGACGTTACGTCAAGGGTTACAAACCCTGCCAGTTCCTGAGTCTGGGCAATCCACAGAACAGGCAGTAAATGAAGTTTTCGCTTCGATCAACCGCCGCAGATTTCAAAAATTTGCTGGATGGAGTGGTGCAGCGATCGCAGCTTTGTTTGTTGGCGCTTTCTCAGGCATTCTCCCCGGCAATTACTCCTTGAGTCCGCAGATGGCTCAATCTCCCATAGCACCGCAGCCTTCAGAGCCTTTGATGGTTGCTCTGAATCGCCCTGCCATAGAGATTCCCAAAGCAGCAGTAGCGAGTCCAGAACACTCTCTCAACCAACTGCTAAACTCTGCCGAAGATACACAAAATCAAAGTTATTAATTTACATTCTTAACCCCTCAATTGACCTTTGGAGTTGGGGGATGAAACGCTCAATCAATTCACAGTTAACCTCTTTCCCACCCCTGTCCACCTAACCCTAGCCCTCTGAGAGGAGGGTTAGGTGGACAGGGGCTTTAACTTATTTGCACTTCAGGGTTTTATCCTTTCCAGTAACCACACGGCAGAGCAACACCCCCGTAGCGTCTAACTTGCTCTGGTGTCATCAAATAAACCCACGCCGTCCCTAGCGATCGCGCATCTAAATCATACGTCTGGATTTCGTGCCGATTATATAAATTTTGTGCCGCTTTCCGCTCTGGATTGTAATCTTCCAATTCATCCAAATTCAGTAAAACTGCTGAATCGGCGAAAGACAGCAAAAAGCCGTGAACTTTCCCGTCGCCTGTAGTCATGGCGGGATAACCTAATTTTAGGGCGAAGAGTTTACCGTGCGCGATCGCGCTTGTCTCCTCCACCACCTTACCCGCACAATAACGTTGATAATTCGACCCCCCAGGCTTGAGAGTGCCGTAAACGAATACTTTTACCATCAAGAATCCTCAATAGTAATCTCCTCGTCTTTTATTGTAGAAAATAAGTCATTAAATAATTGAGCGGGTTTTCCTACATCTTCTAATGCTAACATCTGTGCTTTTTTTTCTTGATGTTTGGGCATAGAGCAGGAATAATTTTTAATTATTAATTCTCTTCCCTTAGCCGCTTTTTTTTGTTTATAATTATTCATTCCATACTGTACCTGGAATTCTATAATCTCAGCAAAACTAAATAAGTTTCTAATTTCTGGACAATCATCGTAAGTTATCAACCATCTGTGCTGGCATTTTTTCATGTCATCGGCAAATCTTTCATGATCGAAGTTTGTATGTAAGTCACCTTTAACCCCATAAAGTTTCGACTTAGCCGGTTGATAATAGGGCGGATCGAGAAACACAAATACATTTTCTCCTTCTTCTACCAACAGACGCTCGTAATCCCCCTGAGTAATAGTAACTCCTGATAGATAGATAGATACATTTTTTAATCTATCAATAGATGATTGAGTAAATCGTTTTTCAAATGCCTGTTGGGAATAACCGCCGGAATCCATCACCCCCGAAAAAGTGATCCGATTCATAATAAAAAAACGGACTGCTCTATCAAATTCACAACATATATTGTCTTTATTATTCAAATAATTATATAATTCTCTTCCACAGCTATAATCATTTTTTAATTTAGCGATCGCTGTAACTAAATTGTCTATATCATCTCTTGCGTACTTCCAAAATAGATACAAGTCCAAGTTAATATCGTTAATCCAATATTTATTTACTTGTCTATCAAATACACTTTTCACAGCGAAAAAAACTGAACCACCCCCTATGAATGGTTCTCTAAAGTCAGATACATTTAGAGGCACATAAGGCAATAAATACTGCACAACCTTTGATTTGCCGCCAGGGTATCTTAAAGGACTTTTTATAATTTTACTCATTGCTAGTAATTATGATGTTGAATTTAGGATTTTGTATTGTTTCCTGGTATAGTAACTCAACCAGTTGCCTTTGGGTTTTGCTAAAGGTGTTATTTTGACAAAATGCTTCTATTGTAGAAAAATCACTTTGTAAATTTAGAGAACCTTTAACACTTCCGGTAATTTTTAAGCGAGTGGTAAATTTAACTTCTGCATTATCTAAAAATAAAGATTCTAAATTACTGAAAAGCATCAGCTTAAATAAGCCATCTTTAATATCGTCTACAGAGGGCAGTTTTTTATTATTAACGTTTTTTGACTCCTGTATAATAAATGTATCTCCTTCTTTGTAAATCTCATCAGCCGTTAGATGATAAACTCCTCCTAAATAATTTGACAGAAAAAATATTCCTTTATACCCATCAGCCAAATGCTCAAATTTATGGGTAGTCCTTGATTCGCGGTGAGCAGCCTCAAGGGATCTAGTTAAAGTATATTTTTTGAATTGTTCTATATTAAAATAGCCATTATTCTTAAATTTTTCAAGTATTTCAAGATGTTTTGACCGTGGGTGTAATTTTACCTTCTGAGTCATTTCTATGCTTTCATAGCTGTTGACAGCGTTTAAGTAGACCGTTGCAAAATCTCTTTCAAAATGAGTAATATTCCAATGTAAAGCTGTCGATTGATAATGGCTGATTTCTAAAATCTTTTGATTTATATAATTATTATCAAATTTTTGGTTTGTAATTTTATCGGGAGAATTTTGCACTCTATCAGCTTGCTCATACCAAGCCAGAATAATATACACATTCAGCAAATTCATCCAAGATAATGTAATAAAATTAATCCTATCATTATTTCGGGTACCAGCTCCCTCATCCTTAATTACAGGAATAACTGTTACTTTCTTAGAATTAAGATTATAAGTATTGTAAATTCTAGCAAATGGATATGTCCTAGTTCTTTTAGGAGATTTCCATTTAGAAAAAGCAATAGTATTTTGAGGAGTATCTAAAGTTATGATACCAAATGGTTTTGAAGAATTTATATTAAAGTTATTTATATTATAAGTGTCAATTCTACGAGGGATGAGGCATGGTGTATAAACAATATCTCTTATAAAACCAGTGAAATTAAGTATATCCATAGCTTGTCATAATCAGAGATAGGAAACTTAAGGAGAATAGCAGAAAGACTGAATAGCAGTAACCAGGAGAGATGCAAGCATCAGGGTAACAGTATATGCCACAATAGCGAAACAGAAGCGATCGCTAAGTGAGTTAGGAGTTTTCGTTGTGGAGTCCCGATACAACCCAGCAGCAATAGAGGAAAAGTGGCAACAGACTTGGATAGAACAAGGCTTAGATAAAACCCCCTCCTTAGACAGCAGCAAGCCGAAATTCTACGCCCTGTCCATGTTCCCGTATCCATCGGGCAGCCTGCACATGGGACACGTCCGCAACTACACCATCACAGACGTGATTGCCCGACTCAAGCGGATGCAAGGGTATCGCGTACTCCATCCGATGGGTTGGGATGCCTTTGGTTTGCCAGCGGAAAATGCCGCCATTGACCGGGGCGTTCCTCCGGCAGAGTGGACTTATCAAAATATTGCTCAGATGCGGCGTCAGTTGCAGCAGTTGGGGCTTTCTATAGACTGGAGTCGCGAAGTAACCACTTGTTCTCCCGACTATTACAAGTGGACGCAGTGGATTTTCTTGCAATTTTTCTCTCGCGGACTAGCTTATCAGAAAGAATCCGCCGTCAACTGGGATCCCATCGACCAGACAGTATTGGCAAACGAGCAAGTTGATAACGAAGGGCGTTCTTGGCGTTCCGGTGCCAAAGTTGAGCGCAAGTTGTTGCGGCAGTGGTTCCTCAAGATTACCGATTATGCCGAGCAATTGCTCAACGATTTGGACAAATTGAACGGATGGCCTGAGCGTGTAAAGTTGATGCAGGCTAACTGGATTGGTAAATCTGTTGGCGCTTACTTAGAATTTCCGATTGTCGGGAAGGATGAAAAAATTGGTGTTTTCACTACCCGTCCCGATACTGTCTATGGTGTTACTTACGTAGTATTGGCACCAGAGCATCCTTTAACTGCCAAGGTTACTACTCCAGAACGGAAAGCGGCTGTAGAAGCGTTTATTCAGGAAGTTTCTAACCAAACTGAGTTGGAACGTACTGCCGAAGATAAGCCAAAGCGCGGTATTCCTACAGGTGGTAAGGCGATTAACCCCTTCACTGGCGAAGAGATTCCGATTTGGATCGCAGATTATGTATTGTACGAGTATGGCACGGGCGCGGTGATGGGCGTACCCGCTCACGATGTTCGGGATTTCAAGTTTGCGAATGGAAACGATTTGCCAATCAACGTGGTAATTGTGCTTGCTGATGCAGCTGATACACCCATAAATTTGAAAGAAGCTTATACCGAGGCGGGAGTTGTAGTTAATTCTGACATCTTCAATGGCATGGATTCAAACGAAGCCAAGTCAGCGATTATTCAATACGCCGAACAACAAGGTTTCGGGAAAGCGCGGATACAGTATCGCTTGCGAGATTGGCTAATTTCCCGACAACGTTACTGGGGTGCGCCTATCCCGGTCATTCACTGTCCCAAGTGCGGTATAGTGCCAGTCCCGGACGAAGACTTACCAGTAGTATTGCCGGAAAATGTAGAATTTACCGGACGCGGTGCTTCTCCTTTGTCTGGGATGGATTGGGTAAACGTGCCTTGTCCGAGTTGCGGAACACAAGCAAAGCGGGAAACAGACACGATGGACACATTTATCGATTCCTCGTGGTATTTCTTGCGCTATCCCGACGCTAATAACAGACAACAGGTATTCGACAAGGCGAAGACAAACGACTGGATGGCTGTAGACCAGTATGTAGGCGGAATTGAACACGCAATTTTGCACTTGCTTTACTCGCGCTTCTTTACTAAAGTGTTGCGAGACTGCGGCTTGCTGAATTTTGACGAACCCTTCGGGCGCTTGCTAACTCAAGGGATGGTTCAAGGTATAACTTACAAAAATCCTGAGACTGGTAAGTATATTCCAGCGGCACAGGTAAAAGACCCGACAGCCCCAAAAGACCCGGAAACGGGTAAACCGTTGGAAGTCTTCTATGAGAAAATGTCGAAGTCGAAGTACAACGGTGTAGATCCGTTGGAAGTTCTCGCCAAGTACGGTGCAGATACGGCGCGGATGTTTACCTTGTTCAAGGCACCTCCGGAAAAAGATTTGGAATGGGATGATGCTGACGTTGAGGGACAATTCCGCTTTTTAAATCGTGTGTGGCGTTTGGTTGCGGAGTTTATCAGCAGTCAGTCGTCTTTACAACAAACAACGGACAACCGACAACTAACAAAACCTGAAAAAGATTTGCGACGAGCAATTCACAATGCTATCCAAGCTGTCACGGAAGATTTAGAGGGCGAATATCAATTCAATACGGCGGTTTCTGAGTTGATGAAGTTAAGTAATGCTCTTAGTGATGCCATCTGCAAAGATTCTCCTGTGTATGCGGAAGGGATAAACACTTTGATTTTGTTAATGGCACCTTTTGCTCCTCACATTGCTGATGAGTTGTGGAATTTAGGTAACACTGAGTCAGTACACTTGCAAACCTGGCCTAAAGTTGACCCCGATGCCTTGGTGGTTGATGAAATTACTCTGGTGATTCAGATTATGGGGAAAACTCGCGGGGCGATTCAAGTGCCTGCTGATGCTAGTCGGGAGGCTTTGGAGAAGTATGCCCGTGAGTCAGAGGTGGCTTTGAAGCATATCCAGGGTAAGGAGATTAAAAAGGTAATTGTGGTGCCTGGAAAGTTGGTTAATTTTGTGGTGGCGTAGGTTTAGGGTGGAGGCACCAGGCTGAGCCTGGGAACGAGAAAAGTTCTCTTCCGACTCATTCCCAGACTGAGTCTGGGAATGAGAATTGCTGATTGACAATAAGTTAAAGCCGTGGTAGAAGGAAGCGTTAACCACTAATATGAAAAGCGATCGCTCTTTCTAAAGCTCTTTGAGATCGATGCCTCGCTCTTGTAACTTAGCCATTAATTCGGCAAGCTGTTGTTCAGCCCTGTCAGCGCGTTGGCGTTCAACTTTAGCTCGTTGGCGCTCCTGTTGAATAACATTCTCTGGTGCCGGGAAACGGTTAGAGTTGGAATCGTACCAGTAGAGCCACTCGCGGCTAAAACCATTTGGATATTAGCAGAGCGCTGGTTATTCGTTCCCAGGCCGCAACCCAGGAACGAGTAACTTAGCGGGAACCGCAGGATTTGCGATCGCGATCTACTTCCGGTTCTTGCCAGGAGAAGGCAAAATGGCTCACTGCGTTAATTTGTGGGGTTCCAGAGCGAATTGCCTGCATCTGCTCTTCTAGCGATGGGCGAGAATTATACGACTTTCCCCAGGCTCCCGCCAATACTGGTTGAACCTGAGTTCCCGGCGGTGCCTGGCTCAAGACTCGCTGAACTTGGGAGACAATGCAGTTGGTGCTGCCGCAGGTTCCGTAGGACATCGGATGCCACTCCATAGAAGCCGGAAACCGATCCCAAGGCTGGATTCTGGAATCATAACCTCCCTGTCCGATGGGTTGGTTCCCCTCTGGAAAAAACACTGCCCCGGTGGTAATTCCTTGCCTAGCCGCAGGCTGGCTGGCTAAATTTATAAAATCCAGAACGCCTTGAGCAGCGTGGGCAACACTCAATTGCCACAGCTCCCATTGCAGCAATGGTTGACGCTGACCAGGGGTGGCTTTCATTTCCTCATCCGGGGGTTTACGTCCCTGCCAAAGCGGCGATCCTTCCTGCGGGTAAAGCTTATCCACCTCGGCAACATCACCTGCACGAATAAAGCCTTTTGTCAAGTAACGCTGAATTAAATCTCGTCCCTTATTGTTAAGAGCGCGTTGATACAAAGCTTCTCGCGCACCGTCTCCATAAATCCACAAGTCTTGGACTTTGGTAACTACAGAGCTGGCACCTGCCTGCCGTGGATACCGAATGTAGTCAAAAAGTACCCCATCCGGACGACGGCGAACCATAGCCTGCACCAGGTCGTAATAATCTCGTTTGGCTAGGGGGTTGTAGGGATCTATGAAGACTTGAGAGCCATCCTCGACAACCAAGGAACTGGTCTGTCCCTTGCCGTCACGAGCTAAAACCTCTTGGCGATCGCTTCGCTGAGAGTAGGAGTAGCCGAAGTTCATGCTAAACATCCAGGCGTAAACTTTCAGCCCCCGCTCATGCCCTTTGTTAATCGCTTGTGCTAATAAGTCAACTTTTTCTGCACCAGGGGTTCGGACTACGGAAGGCCAAGGAGTGCGGTTTTCGGCGACGGGCAACAACACCTGACCATCAGCAAAGGTTTCCACATAAACTTGGTTGTAGCCTCGGTTAACCAGACGATCCATAAGTTCATCGAGGGCACCCTGACGGATATCGCATGGATACAGGCGTAGCCAAATTGCCTGAGTGCGGGGCCAGGTTTGAGAGCGACATTGCTGCAAACGCTCTGCGTGTTTTTTCAAGAGCGCTTTGTAGCGGGTTTGAGCATCTGGGTTTCCCTTTAAGGCTGAGGAGCGCAGGCTTTCTTTTTCTGCGATCGCATCTGCTGATAATTGGCAATATGCCTTTGTTTGAGCTTCGGCTGGCTGTACCAACCACAGATTGACAAGACTACTACTTGTCAGCACTGCCGCGACCAAGCCGCGATAGAGACGCCGCCACTGTTGCGGCAACTTTAGCGATGCCTGAGTCAAGGACTTCCTCCTATACACCAATTTCATTGAACTGTTATATGTGTCTGTTTATCAGACGAAAGGTGGGAAATAAGGTGTCATCATTCCCTTTCACTGAAAAAGCATCATAACAGCACTTTTTGATTGACTTTATACAGATTTTGGAAAAGTTTTTCCGAGAAATATAAGCATTTAGTAGATATGCACCTATAAGCAAGCAGCGCTAGCTGCCGCGTCTTAACTGTTTGAAGCACTGCGGCGATCGCTCCAAGCATATAAAGACTCTCATGCTCTCATGCAAAAAAAGAATACTTCATTTTTTCCTTTTGCATGAGAGCCTTTACTTCAAGATCCTCGTCTGAGAGCAGTTTCCACCTGCTGGAACTCTTGCTCTAAGCGATTCTTGAGTTTTTCCGGCAAAGGACGGTTAGGATAAGAACTGTAATGACCGGCGAGGGAGTTCAAAGCGGTTCGCATAGTTGTGAACGAACTCAGCTTGATGACAGAGCTATCCCGCCGATAGCGCGAGGCAAAATCATTAATTGTCTGACGCGCTTGTGCCTGAGCTGCTGCCTTGTCTGGTGTACCTTCTGGTAATTCAATGGCTGTTCTCAAATTTTGCAACAATGCCAATGTATCAGAGCGGTAATCTCCACTCAAGCCGACTGCACTGTTTGAGGAACAGCCCGTCATAGCGATCGCAAAAACTAAAACAATGGCAAGCAGACGTGATAAATAGCGCTTCATAAGTATTTTTCGCCAAACGAGATAGAAAAGCAAAATCAGAGTTAATCCTATCCCGAATTGGGGCCATTAAAATTTTAGATTTGAGATTTGTACTCTGGTTGTACTGATTTACACAAGCGGCTAATGCCATAACTGTGAGGTGAGCCGTAAAGTCAACAGCTCCATCAACCCTAGCGGCGATACACTAACTGCTATGCCTCGCGGTATTTTCAGATCCAGTTACGAGCATCAACAATTCTTAAACCTATGCAAGATTAGGACATACTTAAGAGTTACGCACTGTACAAATTCACGATTCTGTGCATTAACATAAATATATCATTTTAGGCTTTTTTCAATCATCCTTTGAGCGGTAGCGATCATCAAAAAATAAACTTTGAATTCCTGAAATTCATATCTCATATTTGGGATTTTCTGTCAATGCGTAAGTCCTAGTGTTTGTTTTTTAAAATATTTTCAGTCAAAGCATCCCAAAAGCTGCATATTTTTTTTATGCTCTCTGTTAGCAATTGATGCTTTGACAGCAGTATTAGAGTTCTCCAGAAATTCAAATTTAGCTTTTGGAGATGTCTATTATATCTGAGAAATTACAAAACACCTTAACATCAATTCTCTGTAAGCTTCATTGATTTAATTTTTCCTAAACTTGCTTGGGAAATCCTATTTTCTGTTAGTCTTGGTTCTAAAATCACTTTAATTTTTTCATAGTTGCTCCTCTAAAATCCTGGTTTGATAAGCTTTTGCTCCATAACTGTCACATTCCCAAGTTTGCCACCTACTATTAGGCTTATGCCGTTTTACGGAACAATCCTACAAAATACTTATCATGCAAGCTCTGTAATCCAAAGGAAATTCCCACAATTAACGGTATTCCAATAATTGTTGCAATTCCTAAATTTACATAGGGATTATCTAATGCCAATATTTCTTTATGAATCTTGCCTAGGAAATACCACACAGGTCGATGAAACAGAAACATACAGTATGAAGAATAGGCAACTAACTCTATTGCTTGCGACATCTTCTTTGATTTGATACTTTTGGCTACTGCATCAGAAATCTGATATATAAAGAGCGAAAACGAAATTGAAAGAACAGTAATTAAAAGATGGCGTTGAAGCAAATTAATTTTATACAGTCCAAAAGTATCTTCCAAATGATACATGAAGATAAAAATGCTTACAAAAGATAAAGGGATTACAAACTTTATCTTTTGCCATATTTTTTGCTGAAATAAATTAGTTTCTGCACATAAAGTACCGAAAAAGAAAACCCAGTAGTAGTTAGCCAACCTGACATCTGTTAATCCATAATATCTTCCTAAGAACAAAATTAGAAGCGGAAGAATAACTACAATAGCTATCTTGTATAATAAATTTAATGTTCTATTTTTTACCAACGCAAAGGCTAGGTAATAAACCATAATTAATCCCACAAACCACAAGGTTTTTAGAATTGGAAAATGTGATACAAAAATGAGCTGTAGGGCAATAGTATGGATCGCGATTTCGATAAGACTGTCTGGTTTATCAATGTAAAAAAATAAAATTAATGCTAAATAGTAAAGAGGTAAAATTCTCAAAAGCTTGTTGCTCAGAAAGTTTTTTGAATCTTTGAAGCCGGAAAAGTTTATATTTTTACGATTGAGTAAATATCCCGATAAGAACAAAAACATTCCAAGTCCAAGATGGGGATTTAGCTCGTGCCAAGGAGATAAATCAAGAGCAATCCCAAAATATTGAAGGTTGTAAAAATTGAATGAGTAATCAGTTAAGTGGTGAAACAAAATGATAAAGATAGCAATAACCCTCATTAAATCGAACGTTAGTAATCGCTTTGTCATCAGGACTCAGCCTTTTTAAGAGCTAGTTTTTTGTTTACTTAAGATTATCTTGAAGATTATTGAATTTAGAATCAGTAAATACTCGTAATTTTTAGAATAGAATAAGGGTCATCAATCAAATCTACGTAAAATTACTTAAAGTTGATATACTTTATGGAATTTGTAGGGAATTAACAAACCCCTAAAAATAATATTACCTATTTTTATTTATTATTTGTTTAAAATAAAATTTTATGTTTTTCAACAAATCTTATAGATAGGGCGGTTGAAAAAATTTTAACGGTATAAATAACAAAAAATAGTGTTTTAGAGGTGTCGCACTTATGCTGATTTTATATCCGGTACTTACTAATTACATATGCCTTGTGGTAAACGGAACCTTACCCTAATAATCCCCTTTTGGCGATTGCGCCGGTGAAGACTCCTATAGGTATTGCAATAGGTGTGAGTGAATGCTATCAAGCGGTTCAGGGTCTATGTAACCGCCTTCAGTATCTAACTCAGTGCTACCAATAAATACCTAGATTTAACTGACACTTTAGGTGTTTATTGGATACTTAAAAGGTAGTTGCTCCAGTTATAATTTAACAAAATGTTGTAGATAAAAACAATTAACATAAGATATAGCAACCCTAAATGAGTTGTGCAAAAGCATCATTTTTTTTGAGTTAGGAGGATTGAAAGTCGAAATAATCTTTTTACTATTCCAAATGTTAAAGTGGGGACACGTAGGAAACAAAAGCTTATGGAACAAGGATTTTAGAGGAGCAACCTTGAAAAAATTAAAGCGATTTTAGAACTAACACCAGTGGAAAATGGGATTTTGCAGGCGAGAAAGCTTCAAATTCATATGTATCTTTTCTTGCATAATAAGGTTGAAAGGCTTACAGAGGATTGGTTTTAAGGTGTTTTGTCACGCCGTCAGCTACTATATATAACCTTTTTCTGGCGAGCATTTCGGACTGTGTATTTAGATAATGGAGACAGGAGTACCGACCGATGGCAACTAGCATCATGCAGCGGAATAATGTCAATATTGTGGGTCAGGGCGATCGCACAATCATCTTTGCCCACGGATTCGGCTCCGATCAGACAGCCTGGAGACACCAGGTAGCAACTTTTGCGTCTGATTTCCGAATCGTACTGTTCGACCATGTAGGCGCGGGTAAGTCAGATTTTGGAGCTTATAGTCCGCGCCGCTACACAAGTCTCTACAGCTATGCAGAAGATTTGCTGGATCTGTGTGCTGAGTTAAAGCTAACTAAGAGCATCCTGGTTGGTCACTCTGTTAGTGGAATGGTAAGCTTGCTGGCAGCATTGGTAGAGCCTGATTGCTTCAGCCAGCTGGTTTTTCTCGATGCCTCTCCCCGTTATCTCAATGATATGGGATATTACGGCGGCTTTGAGCAGTCTGATTTGGATGCGCTTTATGACTCCATGTCAACCAACTATTATGCTTGGGCGGCTGGGTTTGCTCCTATAGCAATGGCTACCCAGGATCAACCTGAGTTGGCGGCAGAATTTGCCAAGACCCTTGCGGCTGTCCGTCCGGACATCGCCCAAGCCGTCTCTCGCGTGATTTTCCAGTCTGACCATAGAACCGAGTTGCCTCGATTAACTGTACCAACGGTGATTCTCCAGGCGAGTGACGATATTGCTGTGCCAACCCAAGTCGGTCAGTATCTGGCAGATAAAATTCCTAAAGGTAAGCTAGTGAACATCAACGCCAAGGGACACTTACCGCATATCAGCGCCCCCGAAGTGGTAACGAATGCGATCGCTGATAGCATAGCTGCATAATACTTAGGTTGAGACTTGTAACGCTTTGACTTTTTTAGCTAAATATTGGTAGAGATGCGAATTTTCCCATCTCTACAATTCAAAATCCAAAATGGCATAAGCATTACTCGTTGCGATATGCCGCTAGATGCAGCACCTTTCCCCATGTTTCGCCGCTTAATTCTAAATCGTCTTTGGTCGCCGTTACTACTGCGTCCTGCTCCTGAGTGGCTACCGACATTTAGACCAGCCTTACTATGGCTAACGCTCTTTCTTGTCGGCTTAGGCGTGGGATCGGGATGGACACCCGGACAGCTTTTTGCCCCAGTGATCTTGACATTATGCACGCTGTCACCGCTAAAAAACTGGCGCGTTGCTCTATCGGTGGGGCTTATGACCCTAATCGTAGCGCTGCTGCGCGATCTAGGGCTGTTGCGTCAGTCAATAGAACTGGGTAGCGCGGCTGTATTCGGTACTAACTTTGGCTCTTTCCTGCGGGGCATTGAGTGGCGGTTGGCTTCTCAATCCCTGCTGGCTAAACTCACGGATGATCAGACAAATGCTACACCCGATAAACTGCTTGAGCAAGCCCTAGAGTTACTGCACTCCTTAACTCGTGCAGATGCAGCGATCGCGCTGCGCCAACTCGATGATGTCACGGCTGAAGCCTTGGTATGTATACCTCCAAAGGCTCTCCCCAATCAAGTTACAACTCCCAGCTTGTTTGCAGAGGCACTAGAGCAAAACTGTTGCCTCTACTATACAGACTACAAAGCAACCCCCGGCGCATCTCATGTCTTATTAGCCCAAGGCACTAAGTCATTAGCTATACTCCCACTCCAACCTGCCCTAACTTCGGATAAGACGGGAGCATTCCGGGGTGCTATCCTACTGATTTGGCATCGTCAAACTGACATTTCCTCAAATCTGCGCCAATTTATCGAGTCATTACTTGGCGAGTTAGGCACCCTGATCAAGTTCTGCGATACTACCTTAAACCTGGATAAGCTACAGGCACGCTTTGGTGCCATGCTAGAGACAATCCATCAAGGAGTAGTTTTTGTTGATGAGAGTGGCGAACAAGGCTGGGTCAATCAAGCAGCCGCCGAACAACTGGAACTTTCTCCCGGCGCTGTAGAACCACCAGCAATCGCGCAAGCAATGGCTATATTGCGTACCAGCGCTGATAATCAAGCGGAAATTATGGCACTGGCGGCCCAGTTTTTCTCCCAACCTCAAGCTGTAATTCGTAACTGGAATTGGGTTTTTAATAAACCGCAGCCCAAAGTTTTGAGCCTTTCTAGTACACCAACCAAGGTACGCGATGTACCCGGTCGTCTGTGGATATTAGATGATATTACTGAGCGTTATTTCGCACGGCAAGCTCTAATTGAACGCACCCTGGAATTATCCGAGGCGAATCAGGAATTAGAAAAAGCAAAAGCTGCTGCTGAGGAAGCAACTCGCATCAAGAGCCAATTTTTAGCCAATATGAGTCACGAAATCCGTACCCCAATGAATGCCATCATTGGTATGACGGGTTTGCTACTTGGTACAGAGTTAACCGAACAGCAGCGTGATTTCGCGGAAACAACCCAGAACAGTAGCGATGCGTTACTAACACTAATTAACGACATCCTCGACCTTTCTAAAATTGAGTCAGGGAAACTGGAGTTAGAAGAACATTCTTTTGTTCTTAGAAATTGTGTTGAAGAATCTCTTGATTTAGTAGCTTTTAAAGCAGCAGAAAAAGGTATTGAATTAGCCTATTTAATTCATCCGGAAGTCCCTATATCAATTGTCGGTGATGCGACTCGATTACGCCAAATATTAATAAATTTACTAAGTAATGCGGTCAAGTTCACACAGACAGGGGAAGTTGTTCTGTCAGTGGCCAGTCGTCCGTTGTTAATTGACTCGGAATTGTCAAGTTCTCTTGAACACGTATCAGGTTTTAACAACTTGACAACGTTAACGGACAACAAACAAAAATACGAAATTCAATTTGCTGTCACAGACACAGGAATTGGTATTCCCCCAGACAGAATCGACCGTCTTTTCCAGTCATTCAGTCAAGTGGATTCTTCCACAACTCGCCAGTATGGAGGAACAGGGTTAGGTTTAGCAATAGGTAAACAACTGTGCGAAATAATGGGCGGTCAGATGTGGGTCGAGAGTAAAGGCGCGATCGCTGGAAATCCCCCTAAAGATTTTACATTGACTGGGGGCTGGGGACTGGGGACTGGGGAGGAGGGGAAAGTGGGCGAGTTACCAATTCCCAATTCCCAATTCCCAATTCCCCACCATCCAAAATCGATTGGTTCTACTTTTTATTTCACCATAGTTGCTGCATCATATCCCCATTCCGCACTCATTGGTAGTAATAATTTACCACCTCGGTTGAATGGTAAAAAAGTGCTGATTGTAGATGATAATGCTACAAATCGGAAAATTTTGAGGCTACAAACACAATCTTGGGGAATGCTAACCAAAGAAGTTGAATCAGGCTTTCAAGCTTTGGAATTGCTAAAGTTCGGGGAAGCATTTGATATGGCAATTCTGGATATGCAGATGCCACAAATGGATGGTATGACTTTAGCGGCAGAAATTCGCCAGTTGCCTAATTACGAAAAATTACCCTTAATCGTATTGACCTCTATCAATAGATCAGAAATAATTAATCCTGTCTCTGGAACTGTAGATTTCGCAGCTTTCCTAACTAAGCCAGTAAAACAATCCCATCTCTATAATGTATTAGGCAATGTTTTAGCGCAACAGCCTATTCAAGTAAAGCCTTCTCGCTCTAACATCCCTCAGATAAATTCCCAACTAGGGGTAGAGTTTCCCCTAAGAATTCTATTGGCTGAAGATAATATAGTGAATCAAAAGGTAGCTTTACAATTACTAAAACAAATTGGCTATCAAGCAGATATAGCTAACAATGGATTGGAAGTATTGGAAGCTTTACGCCGCCAGTCTTATGACGTGGTGCTGATGGATGTGCAGATGCCAGAAATGGATGGCTTGAGTGCAACTCGCCGCATTGTGGAGGAATGGTGCAAGGATCGCCCTTACATTATTGCGATGACAGCCAATGCCATGCAAGGCGATCGCGAAGAGTGTCTGAATGCAGGTATGGACGACTATGTTAGCAAACCCATCCGGATAGAAGCACTGATTACAGCCATAAGCAAGTGTCAACCTAAAGAAGCTGGGGACTGGGGACAAGAGACTGGGGACAAGGGACTGGGGACAAGGGACTGGGGAGAGGCGGAGAGTAAGAATTCCCAATCCCCAATCCCCAATCCCCAATCCCCAATTCCCGAATCCCCCAATGCCATTGATGCCAAGGTAATGCAATCATTCCGCAAAATGATTGGTGAAAATTCCGGCTCGATTGTAGCTGAGATGATTGATTGCTACCTTGAAGATACGCCAAAACTAATCAGCGCGATCGCAACAGCACTCCAACAAGGAAATGCTACACAATTGCGACAGGCAACCCACACTCTCAAATCAAGCAGTGCAACACTAGGAGCAATAACCTTCTCCAATTTTTGCAAAGAGTTAGAAATAATCAGTCGTAGTGGTAATACTGAAAGTGGAATAGAAAAATTGCCTCAGTTGGAAACTGAATATCAAAGGGTCAAAGCGGCTTTGCAAATAGAACGCCAGCAGAATTAGTGATGAACAGCACTGAACAAAATAAAGATACTCCCCTGATCCTCGTCGTAGACGACGACAAATTCACGCGCATTCAACTTCGCAAAGCGATGGAACAAGCAGGGTATCAAGTAGCAGAGGCAGGTGACGGAGAAGAAGGGTTGTCCGCCTACACTCGCCTACGCCCAGATATTGTGCTGTTGGATGCCATGATGCCAGTTATGGATGGCTTTACCTGCTGTCATCTACTAAATACACTTTCCAAAGATAATTCGGCGGCGCGAGGCGAGAACACACCCGTACTAATGATCACTGCCCTTGACGATCAAGAATCAGTCGATCAAGCATTTGAAGCAGGTGCCATCGATTACATCACTAAGCCCATCCACTGGGCAGTTCTGCGCCAGCGTGTACGTCGTCTCCTGCAAGCTAGTCGCGCAGCAGCCGAATTACAACAGCAGACTGAACGCACGCGACTCAGCGAGGAGCGACTGAGATTAGCCCTGGAAGCCGCCCAAATGGGTAGTTGGGACTGGGACATCGAAAACGGCAAAGTTGTTTACTCTTCTAACACTGAGGCAAGCCTGGGGCTTGCTCCTGGCTCATTTGAAGCCACCTATGAAGGCTTTCTAGAGAGCGTTCATCCTGAAGACCGAAATTTAGTAACTCAAGCTGTGCAACGCGCCCTAGAGCAGGGTGCGGACTACGACATTGAATTCCGCGTTATTTGGACTGACGGTAGCCTTCATTGGGTGGCAACCAAAGGCCAAGTTTATTACAACCAAACCGGCTCCGTGCCAGTGCGGATGACCGGAATTGACATGGACATCACCGAACGCAAGCACTCAGAACAAAAAATTCGCGAACAAGCTGCCCTACTGGATATCGCCACAGACGCTATTATTGTGCAAAATCTAGAAAACCAAATCTTATTTTGGAGCAAAGGTGCTGAGTGTCTATACGGTTGGAATAAAGAGGAAGCAGTAGGAAAAAACACCAATGAGCTTTTGTACAAGCAAACGCCATCCCAACTTCAAGAATATAGCGAAATTTTGTTTGCCTACGGAGAGTGGTATGGTGAGTTGCATCAAGTTACGAAATCCGGTCAGGTAATTATTGTCGAAAGCCGCTGGACTTTAGTGCGAGATGACCAGGAGAAACCAAAAGCCGTTTTAATTGTTAACACTGACATCACAGAGAAAAAACAACTAGAAAGGCAGTTTCTCAGAGGCCAGCGCCTAGAGAGTTTAGGAACTCTTGCTAGTGGCATTGCCCACGATTTGAATAATGTGCTGGCACCTGTTTTGATGTCAGTTCAACTGCTGCAACTAAAACTCCAAGACGAACAAAGTAAACACCTACTTTCTATATTAGAAACGAATACTAAACGCGGCGCTGATTTGGTTAAGCAAGTGCTGTCATTTGCGAAAGGAATCGAAGGTGAGCGTACAACTATTCAAGTAGGGCATCTAATTCTTGAGCTGAAAAAAATTGTCCAAGAAACTTTTCCTAAATCAATCCAACTCTGTACTGATATCCAGACAAGAGAGCTTTGGACTATTTCTGGAGATGCCACGCAACTGCATCAAGTATTAATGAATCTTTGCGTCAATGCTCGTGATGCTATGCCAAATGGCGGGGTTCTAAAGATTTGTGCTGAAAATATTATTGTTGATGAAAATTATGCCCGAATGATCGCGGGTGCCAAAGTTGGTTCCCACATTGTTGTTACTGTTTCAGATACTGGAGTGGGAATGTCTTCTGACATTTTGGATAGAATTTTTGAGCCGTTTTTTACCACTAAAGAGCTTGGCAAAGGTACGGGGCTGGGCCTTTCAACTGTTCTTGGGATTGTCAAAAGTCATGGCGGTTTTATAAACGTATATAGCGAAGTTGGAAAAGGCACAGAGTTTAAGGTTTACTTGCCAGCCGTCCAGGCGAAGCAAGTGCAGCAAGTGGAAAAAGATGAATCTAAACTGCCTAATGGACAAGGAGAGTTGATTCTTGTTGTTGATGATGAAGCCTCAATTGCTGAGGTTACTAAAACATCCCTAGAAACATATGCTTATCGAGTCTTAACTGCTAGTGATGGAATTGAGGCAGTCTTAGTGTACGCGCAGCACAAAGAGGAAATTAGTGTTGTATTACTCGATATGATGATGCCTTCTATGGACGGGCCAACAACTATTCGCACTTTACAAAAAATCAACCCACAAGTTAAAGTTATTGCTGTCAGTGGGTTAGCGTCCAAGGAGAGAGTTACTGAAGTGGCTAACTTGGGGATTAAAAACTTTTTGTCAAAACCCTACACAACACAACAGTTGTTGCAATCTTTAAATGAGGTTATTAGCAGGTAATGTAAAACTCCTAATTCTCGCCTGGTTCTATCCTTTAAAAACACGTATGCCATACTTCCCATGCAAGATTTCATCGCAACATACGTGCCAAAAATAAAAAGTAATATTAATTATTCCTAATAATTTAGTTCCGTCTTCTAGCATTGCCGGAGTTCCCTGTCCTTGGATGGGTAGGACATCTACTATGCAAGAAATAGCGAACAGCAAACCACCAACTAGCAACAGAATATAGGGGGTCGATACGAGTCGGTGCCGGAAGAGAAAGCCATAAGCGATCGCGCCGACACCATAAACTAAGTACATCACTATTTTAGGTACACCAGCGGTTCCATTCAAAATTAAGGTAATCCGAAACAGATCGTCGGCTAGTAAAGCAAAAAGCCCAAGCGCAGAACACAGGATAAATAAATTTCCTTTGCGCTTGGGATGAATACTTTTTAGCAAGCTAAAACTGAATAAACAGGTTGTAGCTCCTATACACCATATAATTTCAGAAACACTGGTTAAGAAGCCGTAGTATGGCCGTTTTATAGAAAAGGGATCTGCAAATATAAATTCGATTGCTCGACCTTTTCCCCATAGTTTGGCGTAAATTGACAAAGCAAAAAACAATAATACAGTCAAACCATTAAATATGATAATAAAACGATCTGCTGCTATTTGCTTCTTACTTTCTTGCCAAAGTTTCTTAAATAGGATAATTTGCATCTCTATTTTAATCAATTTACCTATTTAAGATAGCCTACAGCTTATGCAACGTCTACAACTTATGTAGAAGCTGCGATGTATGGCATAACTTCTTGCCGCACATATTGAGACTGACGTTTGATTTTTTTGGAATAAACAACTCTTACTAAAGAAGTCCAGGCTATAGGTGAAAGTAAAGCTGGATATCCCATTTTCAAAGCTGCTCCGACTTTGCCCTGCTTTAAACTTACCAGGCTCCAATGTAGCTTAAGAAACGCTTGAATTTCTTTAAGTTTCGGTATGGATGAGCGATATTTTTCATTGACTAACGGGTAGATTCTTTCTTTGATTAAAATATTTGTTTCTAACCGTTTTTGCAGAGAAAACTTCTGATTGCATCCACCGGGCCATAATGTCCGGAAGGTGAGATACTGATTGACAAAGGCAGCATCACCGTACTGAGCAATTTTTACCCAGGAGTCGATGTCGTCGCAGTTTCCATCTAAGGTTGAATCCCAACCTCCTGATTGCCGAAACGCTTCTTTTTTGAAAGCAACTTGGACTGGTGTACCAAAAGGAACTACTTCCATGAGCATTCCGTAGTGGATGTCCTCTTGTGGCACGTAAAACACGTTGCCTGGGCCACTCGGTTTGGTGCGGGTGACTTCTTCGCCATTGACATCTACTTGAATAGCTTGGCAAGAGCAAATAACTGCGCCTGGACGTTGCGCGATCGCTCTGGTCATTTCCTCAATGCAGTTGGGTGCCAGATAGTCATCGTCATCCAACAGTTTGACCCAATCTCCTTTTGCCACCTCAACCCCAGTATTTACTGTGACCGAGTGACCGCTGTTAACTGGGTTGCGGTGATAAACAACGCGATCGCCCAGACTCTGAACGTATTCTTGGGTACCATCCGATGAACAATCATCCGCTACCACAACTTCACAAGGCAAGGTTTGGGCTAGTGCCGATTCAATTGCCCGCCGCAGGAACGGTAAACGGTTATAGGTAGTGATAACTATGCTGAATTTCATCATTAGAGAGCATCTCCTGGGTTGTTATCGAGTCACTTTATATTTCGCTAATAGAGCGATCGCATTTTTTGCTTACAACCGCAACTTATATCTCACATTTTGTCAATTCGTTATTTCCCTTTTTCATCCCTTAGACTGATGAATTTACTGATTTCTTATAGGTGTTTTTACCAGAATCAGCCTTTAGACAGACAATAAATTTTTAATTTCTCTGTGTAACTACTTATCTTAGACCACTTTTTTAAAGAATTTATCAAGTTGACTTAAAGATCAAGCAAAAATAGTAATTCCTTTTTTAAAGTTCGTGTGAAGATTAACGGCAAATATGAAGTATCGGAAAGCTGGCTAACGACAACTTTCCGATAAATTAAATTTTAGGATAGGGATAATACCACTAAATTAGCAATAAAGCATTGGTAATTTTACCAATGCTGCCCGCAGAGCATTTCGGGAATCGTGCTAACAAATTTTTACTTGCGTTCTGGATGCGCTGCTACTGGTGAAGGAGTTCCCAGACGGTTAATTACGGCAATCATCTGATACAAACGACCAAAATCCCGCTGATTAAAGTACAAAACCAAGCGAGGCAGTTTTTCAGTTCCATCCCCTGTCTCTTGGGGTAATACCTGACTTTTTTCAATTTGTCCCTTCACTAAGATGTCGCTGAAGTCTGCATTCAGCTGTTCAACATCTGTATCCGATAAATCAGCCTTGAGGCGGATGACAAACTTCTCTTCCACATAGCGACTGGAGTGATAAACCCGATAAAAGCTATTAATCGCCTCGCACGCCACATCTAAATTATCTGTAATCGTGTAGAGACTAGGATCGTTTGGACTCACCAAACCTGTTTTAACTAAATGTTCGCGAACATAAGCATCCCAAGCTTTCCAGTAGTCGCCACCGGGACGGTCAACTAAAACTACAGGAATGGGGCCAGACCTTCCGGTTTGGCAAAGCGTTAAACATTCCAGAGCTTCATCTTGGGTACCAAAGCCACCGGGAAAGAGTGCGATCGCATCGCTTTCTCTCAGAAAAAACAGCTTTCGCGTGAAAAAATACTTAAAAGGAATTAGCTTAGGGTCGCCCTCAATAAACGGATTTGCTCCCTGCTCAAAAGGCAGCTGAATATTCAACCCAAATGAATTTTCAGCACCAGCGCCTTCATTTCCCGCCTGCATGATGCCCCCACCAGCACCGGTCATCACCATGTAACCCAATCCAGTCACGCAACGAGCAAAATCAGCAGCCATGCGGTATTCTGGACTATCCGACGAAATCCGAGCCGAACCAAAAATCGTCACCTTGCGGACGTGTCGATAAGGATAAAATACTTGAAATGCTCGCTCCATATCCTGCATAGAAGCGCTCAATATTTTCCAGTCCAGGCGATCGATCTCCTCCCCAGCCAATCGCACCAGTAATGTCAGGGCGCGTTGTATCCATTTTCCATGTTTCAGGTTCGGCAGATTGTTAATTAGTTCAGCTACGTCTGCCTGAAGCGACTCAAGCGCATCGGAAGGAGGAGTTATGGTCATAAATTCTTGCTTCAAGGACGGCATTCTATTGTAGCTAGATTCGCGTCCCCAGAGCAGATATGGGTATTTTTCTATAGGAGTTAATACTAGGAATTCTCCGTTTGTGAACTATACACAATCGGAGAACCTAAAAAATAAAGCCCCATCTTTTCCAAAAAAAACGGGTTTTTTAGCTTTTGCATATCTTTAGTTATGAAAAACCATCAGCCAAGACATCCAGGCAGGATGAAGCAGCTGATGTCATAAGGGCATAATTTCCGAAAATACAGACAACTATATTCGCGGCTTATCAGTATTTTGCCCCTAGAGAGCGGTTATAGATACTTTTCCAAAGTATTAGCGAGAGTGGTTTTAGGAACCGCACCCACTACCATATCAACCCGTTGACCGCCTTTAAAAATCATTAAAGTAGGAATGCTGCGAATTCCATACTGGCTGGCGACGTTAGGATTCTCATCGGTGTTGAGTTTCACTACTTTTATTTGACCGTCGTATTGCTGAGCAATTTCATCGACGACAGGAGCCACCATCCGGCAGGGGCCGCACCAAGGGGCCCAAAAATCTACTAAAACGGGAACTTCACTGTCAAGTACTTCTTGCTTAAACGAGGCGTCTGTAACTTGTGCGGCTGCTGACATCCCTAGAAATCCTTGGCTTAAATTTTTCTTATTTCATAGGCAATTCTATCATAGTGAAAACCGACATTCTCTCCCTCAAACCGTATACATTTAGACATAAATTATTCCTGCCCTAAATAAGGAACCGCCCGAACAGTAGTCCGGGCGGAGTGTGGTGTGAGGAGTGAACGGAAACATGCGTCTCCGCTTTCTCTATTCTAGACGACGGCTTTAGTTTTTCCCGTACTCTGGCGTTGAGTCCGGAAAATTTTCTTGCCCAAAAACTAGGCTTTAAGTTTATTTACCCATGCCCAATTGCTGTGCTTTCTGATAAAGTTTGCCTTCAGTTAGCAAGGAGGGCGCGATCGCTACTTCCACTTGCTGCATTTGTTTGAGGTCTTTGGCTCCCAACGTCCCCATACTGGTTTTCAAAGCTCCCAGCAGGTTATGAGTGCCATCATCCAATGCAGCCGGGCCGCGAAGGATCTGTTCGCAAGTGCCTGTAGTGCTTACGCGAATGCGAGTACCACGAGGCAGAATAGGGCTTGGCGTTGCCATCCCCCAATGATACCCCCTTCCGGGTGCTTCTTTTGCTCTGGCAAACGGAGAACCAATCATCACCCCGTCAGCACCGCAAGCAATACACTTGCAGATGTCGCCGCCAGTGATTAAACCGCCATCGGCGATGACGGGGACATAATTGCCAGTTTCGTTGAAATAGTCATCGCGGGCAGCGGCACAGTCCGCAACTGCTGTTGCCTGTGGCACACCCACGCCCAAAACGCCGCGAGAGGTACAAGCCGCGCCGGGGCCAATTCCCACCAACACGCCAGCAGCCCCAGCCTTCATTAAGGAGAGAGCCACTTCGTAGGTAACGCAATTGCCCAAAATCACTGGCATGGGCATTTCTAAACAGAATTGTGCCAAATCCAAGGGGGTTATCGACTCTGGCGACAGGTAAGCGGTAGAAACCACAGTGGCTTGCACGAAGAACAAATCTGCACCAGCTTTCGCCACAACCTCGCCGTACTTAGTTGCCCCTGCTGGGGTAGAACTTACTGCGGCAATCCCACCTTGACTTTTTATTTCTTCTATGCGTCGCTCGATTAATTCTGGTTTAATCGGTTCGGCATAAAGTTCTTGCATCAGCGCAACAAACTCTTCTTTCCCGACTGAGCTAATGCGCTCTAATATCGGCTCTGGGTTTTCATATCGGGTTTGGATTCCCTCTAAGTTGAGGACACCCAAAGCCCCCAGTTGAGACAGCAGAACTGCCATGCGGACATCTACTACCCCATCCATCGCACTAGCGATAATTGGGATTTCTCGCTCAATACCCCCGATGCGCCAAGTCGTATCTGCCAAACTGGGGTCTAGGGTTCTATTCCCTGGTACTAGCGCAATTTCATCGATTCCATAAGCTCGACGAGCTGTTTTACCCCGCCCAATTTCAATATCCACGCTTCTTCCCGTTCCCAAGACTATTTAAGTTAGGGTATCAAATTCGATGGGTAATTTGTTCTGGGGGTAAGGTTAAGATTTCCGGTTAGGGTGGAGCGATCGCGTCGGATAGGGACTGACAAAGGATGGAAGAAAATTTGGGATGTGATCGCTTTATCGCTTCCTAACAGGCAAACTATCCAAGCCATATCCGAACAAATTGGCCTTCAGAATCAATAGAACTGCTGGATATAATCAGCGCTAAATTTGACTTAGCCGAAGCTTACTATCAACTTGCATTAACTTATCAACAAATGGGTGATGCTGACAAGAGTCAACAAATTTACAAGAGGCGATTCGACTTTTTAGGGAGGAAGCACCAAAGCAAATTGAGAAAGTGAAATAAGCAATGGAGAGTCATCAATAGGGGAGGGTGAAGTTATACTTAAAAATAAAGGAAGATGAACTAAAGATGATAAGTTCAATCATTGAATCAACTGAACATAAAATTAGTGATTTTGCCCACATTTCTCTAGACGGATGGATGCAAAGTCCACCTGATAATACAGAATGGGTGGATGGGCAATTAATAGAAAAAAAGGGCATAACGGCAAAGCATAGTCGAAGTCAAGCCAGACTAGCTGCTTACTGGATAAATTATAAGAATTCCATTAAGCAGGGTGGAGAAGTTTACACTGAAATATCTTGTCGCACAGTGGGACGGGGGCGTTGTCCTGATGTAGCCTACCTGACACCAGAACTTGTAGCACAATTTGGGGAAGACTTTACTGTATTACCTCAAAGCTTTCCACTAATTGCGGAAATAATCTCTCCTACTGATGATGCTGAAGAAGTATTTAGGAAGGTAAATGAATATCTACAATCTGGCTGTCAGGAAGTCTGGCTAATATTGCCTGAAAGTAAGTGGATTGTCGTAATTACTCAAGAGCAAAGATTTTTATTTACCACACGTGAAGTGGTTAGCACTCAAAAGGTTTTACAGGGTTTTAGCGTGGCGGTTGACGAATTACTGGCTTAAGGTAATGGAACGCGATAGCGAAGCGCTGACTTGTCAGTTCGCATCTCTCCACAAAAGCGCGATCGCATTCGCAAAAAAGCGCTTAGCACCGATTATTTTGTACAAAGTTCACATCATTAATGCGCCGCAGTATTTTATTATTCTTACCCAGTACCCGCATTTGGCAGCTGTGATTAGCGCCTGGTGATATTAGGACAAAAGCACCGTTAGTGGCTTCGTCGCGCAGAATCTTCCCGTTATCAAAGGTTATTTCGATAGCTGAGACTTCTGGCGAGAGTACCTTACCGTAAGTCAGGGCGTAAGTCTCACCTTTATTATTCGAGTAGTTGCTGCCTGCATACCATACCAGCTCCTCTGGCGGTAACTGTGGGAGATCCGTAAAGAATTCAGCGCTGCCATTACCAATCTGTTCCCAGCCACTTCCTTGACGCACAAGCACACTGTGACCAAATATCTGCGGCGGTGCTTGCTTGCGATCGCTGCTGGGGCAGATGGCGCTATAGAGTACCACTACACCCTGCGACCATTGGCGGGTACCCAGCACGCGAAAGTCCTGTGCTTGGGTTGTGGGAGAGGGACAGAGGTTGTTTTGGCGTATAACTTGTTCTGGGGTGGCTGCCACACGCTCAGAAGTACAACTAGAGGTGAAAAGCACCAGCAGCCCTATTAGGGGGAGGATTAACCGTCTCATTGTCGTGTGGCTGGATTCGCCAAGGTAAGAATTCCATTCAAACTTGGCTCAGCCGTTTGTGAGTGGCATCATCCCAAAGTAGAGTGCGTATGCCAGTACTTCTCAGATAAAAAGACCTAAACGCCTTCCCAATTACGGAAAAGAGACGCGATATATCGCGTCTCTACAGGAGAGGGATTGGAAGGAGGGTTTAACTGGTTTGCATACCGTCTTGGTTGTTATTTTGGCTTGGCTTTTCTACTGAGGAAATCATTGCGGTCAGGGCTTCTGGCGGAATACTGCCATTGTTGCTACGAACCAGACTACTAACTTGACCAATTAATGAGCCTAATTTGCCATCTTCTAGCAAGGTGTTAATTAAGGCTAAACCGCTGGTGGATAATAACATTTTGTTGATGTCACCTGCACCGTTGCCGTTACTGCCATTTGCGCCGGGGAAGGAGTAAATCCGGGCATCGCCGATAACTCCTGGTTGAGGTGCCAATGCCTTGACAATTTCTGGCAGTTTGTCTGCTAAATCGGGCCAAATTGTGGTGATAATCTTGGCAGTAAGGTTAGCGTCGCTAATCGTATTTTGGGCAGCAATTTGGGCTTGAATCCCTTCGGCTTCGGCTAAGGCTCTGTCGCGGTTAGCATCTGCTAGGGTGCGAATTGCTTCGGCTTCGAGTTCCGCTGCTTGCTGGGCAATTTCGGCTTGCCTTCTGCGTCGGAACGCATCAATTTCGACAACGTTGCGATCGCTAATACTCTTTTCTTGGGCTTCTCGTTCGGCGGCAATAATTGAAAGCTGTTTATCCCGTTCTGCTTTCTCAACTGCACTTGCCGTTGTCACAGATGATTCTGCCTTCGCTTTTTGTGCCTCGGCGACAAAGCTTTCGCGTTTTTTATTGGCGACTGCGACCGCTACCTCTTCTTGGGCAATTCTTGACAGTTTTTCGGACTCCGCTACCTGCACTTGTGCTTGCAATTTCGAGGATTCTACTGTCTGTAGACGAATAATTTCCGCCATTTCTGCTTCTTGTTTTTGCAGTGTTTGCGCCACCTTGAGTTGTTTATTGCGTTCCTCTAGGGAAATATCTGCCTCAATTTGGCTTTGTTGGACTGCCAGTTTTTTGTTAATTTCTTCCTCTTGAATGATGCGTTGGCGGGTTATTTCCGCAACTTCTGCTTCTTGTTTTTGCACTGCTTGCGCCACCTTGAGTTGTTTATTGCGTTCCTCTAGGGAAATATCTGCCTCAATTTGGCTTTGTTGCACCCCCAATTTTTTGCGGATTTCTTCTTCTTCAACGGATTTTAGCTGCAAAATTTTGGTACGCTGCACGGTTGCTGCTTCTCTGTCTTTCGATTCTTGGATTTCCCGCTGTTTTTGAGCTTTGAGTGCTTCTACTTGCAGTTGTTGCTCTTGTTTGGCGTTTTCTTTCTCTTGCTCAATTTGGAGCGATCGCTTTTGGGCATCCAGTTCTTTCTGCTCAATGGTAACTTGAGTCGTTAGTTCAACTTCTCGTTTTTGTTGAATCGAGCGTTGAATCGTTTCAGTCCGCAGTCGCACGCCTTGAGCATCGAAGAAATTATTCGTATCGTAGGTATCGCTTTCTTCAATTTCTGAAATGGCAATATTGTTCAGCGTCAAACCTACTTTCTTCAAATCTTGCTGAACTAAATTTAAAACAGCATCAGCAAACCCAATTTTGTCTGAATCAATCTCCGCTAAACTCTTATTTTTCGCGGCTGCCCGAATCGCATCATCTGCGCGTTTTTCCAGGGCATCCTTAATATCTTCTGGCGTAATTTTTCCAGCTCTAGATAGCCTAGCCGCCGCCGTTAAAACATCTTGTTCATCGGCATTGATACAGACATAGAACGTCACCCGCATATTTGCCCGGAGGTAATCTTGGGTACGAACAGCAAGCTTCCCGGTGCGCTCAACATCAATGGAAATTTCTCGCAAAGGTACGCGGGTAAGTTGGTGAAAGCCAGGTAAAACAACGCAACCACCATAGAGAATGACCGATTTACTTTTAATAAAAACTCCGCCAGTTCTCACAAAAGCTTCGTTGTTGGGTGTAACAACATAAACCCGCGTATACGCCCAAATACTTAACAGCAGTAAAAGAACCAAAGCGGCAATAATTCCAGGGAAGACAATGCCGCTACCTAGTTGGGCAACTGTAGGTTGTACTGGAAGTGGTTGGAGTGTTTGAGCGACTAGATTGGATTGCTCATTCAGGGGAATATTTTCCTCTGCTTGCAAATCGTTAGGTGCTAATTCAGAGACGTTAGCAATCGGTAGCGATTGGATGAAAGTAAGCCAAAATAGCATATTGTTGATTGGTAAAAAGGTGATTTACTGGATAAGGAGGCAGAGCATCTTTAACTTCATTACCAGTCGCACACTGGGAAGGAGAAATATCTTACTTGCGTGAATTTTCAAGCCAATTTTCTTGATCCAAACTATCTTTGGCGACGACTAAATAGTATTGTTCCCAACGTTCAATGACTAAAACTTTTTCGCCGCGTCGCGGGAGAACGTTTGCCCAATTAGGTAAAGTGGCGTTAATAGTAACGAGATTTCGCGCTGAATCAATTACATCTACTTGACCAATTTTGTTTCGGTGCTGGTGGGGAATAAAGGCAGAACTGACTGTACCAATGCAACCAATCAAGCGATCGCTACTGACATCTTCCCCAAAGGAAGCAAAAATTTTCCCCAACGGTCGAGCAACCAACCCTCCGAGAAATAAGCTAATTGCCATTGAACCTAATAACACAACTCCCCCTAATCCAAAAAAACGGTAGGGGATGCGACCTGTGAGGCTGCCAACCCAGACATTGAGCATCCAGCCGATGACACCCCAGAGGCTAAAGTCAGTTCCTAACAATAGAATTAGGGGTGCTTTGCCAATGCCTAACCATCCCAGGATTTCCAAGGAGTTGAAGCCACCATCTGTGTCGGTGTCTACGTCGATAACATCTACGTCTGTATCTATGTCTGCATCTATGTCGGCATCTACGTCGGAGTCTCCCCCACCAGAAACAATCACCAATAGAAATAAAAGGACTCCCATCCCTAGGAAGATCCAGTAGGGTAAGTTAGCTGGGTTGAACAGCATAAATACTTAGTATTGTTGAATGAGTTGCGCTGGCACTTAGATAGCTACAAGACTTATGCACAAAATCCATAAACGAGAAGTTAGTTCTTGAGCTTCATTAACCAACTGAGCTGTTGACTACACTTTTATAATCCCTTCAGATGTATCGGCTATTCGGCTCACTGTTTGACTCAGTTGTTGGCTCACTGGTTTTTCTATGCTCCACCTGCGTCACTCGTCACAATTAGATTCTTCCTTTTGGCTGTTGTATTCTTACTAACTTAGGTAAAACAATTCCCAGCCTAGCCGCAATGTCAGGGAAAACCGGAAAAATTAAATCTTTTTTAATGTCCTCTATCCAAAGAAGGAATTAAAAGTTGTTAGAGAGAAATTTTATCTTCAGCACCCTTATAAAGATAGAACTAAGTAAAAATAAACTTATTTAATTAGGTAGATGTGTGCAGGAGAAGCTTGCCATAGCTTGAAAAAATTATCTTCATCAGGAACGCCATGTTTGCATCTACTACTCGAAAAATCCCAGCCGGGAGAGATTCCCAGCTCGCCATGCCTATGAGGGAGCGCGACTTGGAAGCACTTACAGAAATATTTGATGACTTGGACACAGAACAGGCAGAAAATCTTGATGAAGCGATCGCTACTCCCTCTACCCCAACTCCCCTGCAACCTTGGGAGGAAATCGGGTGGGTGTTGTTCGAGCAAGCCCAGGACTATGAATGGCAATTTGCTTGACGGCAATCATTGCGGCTGGCTCGTTCTATAGCTTCATCACAGCTTAAAATTGAATATATATAAGCAATTTTTTTAAGCTTTGATTCAATCTGAGACGCTCGAACTACTAGAATGGCCCCGCCTGTGCCAGCATCTGTCAACCTTTGCGGCAACTAAGCTGGGGGCTTTCGCTGCAACCCATCTGCAAATCCCCACTGCTCAGTCTGAAAGTCTGCACCTCGCCGCCCAAACTCAGGAAGTCTACCAGCTGGAAAATCGCTTGAGGGCTGGTTTGACATTTGATGGAATTAGTGACATAGGCGATTCTTTGGAAAGGGCGGAACTTCAGGGACTTTTGGCTGGGGAAGAGTTGCTGGCGATCGCAACAACTCTGGCGGGAGTGAGGCGACTGCGGCGCATTATCGACGATCAAGAAGATGTGCCAGTATTAAGTGAGCTAGTCGCTGACATCCGCACCTATCCAGAACTAGAGCAGGAAATTAACCGCTGTATTGATGAGCGAGGAGACGTAGCAGATAGGGCGAGTGCCAAACTGGGTGGCATTCGCATCCAGATGCGGCAATTGCGCGATCGCATTTATCAGACATTGCAGGGAATTTTGCAGCGTCAAAGCAATGCAGTACAGGAACCAACTATAAAACAGCGGGGCGATCGCTTTGTGATTTCTGTCAAAGCACCCCAAAAAGATGCCATTCCCGGTATTGTCCACGACACCTCTAGCAGCGGTGCAACGCTGTTTATTGAACCAAATGCGATCGTGCAGTTGGGAAATCAATTGCGGCAGGTACGACGGCAAGAACAAGCTGAAGAAGAAGCCATTCGCCAAGCTTTAACTCAACAAGTGGCAGCAGTTAAGCCAGATTTAGAACAGTTGTTGGCAGTGGCAACCACTTTAGATTTGGCAACAGCTAGAGCCAGATACAGTTATTGGTTAGAAGCAAATCCAGCCAAATTTATCGAACGTGATGCAGGCGAACCCATCACCCTGCGCCAGTTGCGTCATCCTCTGTTGGTGTGGCAGCAGCGACACGAACAAGGTAGCGCAGTTGTACCTGTGGATTTACTGATTCATCCGCAAATTCGGGTAGTAACTATTACGGGGCCTAATACTGGCGGTAAAACTGTCACCTTGAAAACCCTGGGATTAGCAGCACTGATGGCGAAGGTGGGGTTATTTGTGCCAGCAAGAGAGCCAGTAGAATTGCCCTGGTTTGACCTGGTTTTGGCTGATATTGGGGATGAACAGTCACTTGAGCAAAGTTTATCTACCTTTTCCGGTCATATTCGCCGCATTAGTCGGATTTTAAAAGCGATAAGTAATACAGGAACTGAGGAAGAACAAGAATTAGCTGTTCCCAATCCCCAATCCCCAATCCCCAATCCCCAATCCCTAATTTTGCTGGATGAAGTCGGTGCGGGTACAGATCCGGCGGAAGGAAGCGCATTAGCGATCGCTCTTTTAAAATATCTGGCAAATACTGCCCAACTGACTATCGCCACCACCCACTTTGGCGAACTCAAAGCGCTGAAATATGAAGACGAACGCTTTGAAAATGCCTCCGTAGAGTTTGACGATCGTACCCTCAGCCCTACATACCGGCTATTATGGGGAATTCCCGGACGTTCTAACGCCCTGACAATTGCCCGACGTTTGGGACTAAATCCGGAAATTGTCGAAGATGCTCAAAGTTTGGTGGGTGGTGCATCCGAAGACATCAACCAGGTGATTGCTGGACTCGAAGCACAACGCCGCAGCCAAGAAACCAAGGCGCAAGAAGCTCAAGAGTTGTTGCAACAAGCAGAACGTTTTTATCAAGAAGTTTCGCGAAAAGCAACAAATTTGCAAGAACGGGAGCGAGATTTGAAGCTTTCGCAAGAAAGAGCGGTAGCGGAAGCTCTAAATCAAGCCAAGGGAGAAATTGCCCAAGTAATTCGGCGTTTACAGCAAGGAAATGCTACCGCTCAAGATGCCCAAGGTGCAACCAATGCCTTAAATCAAATTGCCGAACGTTATATCCCACCATCGCCGCCACCCAAACAAAAACCAGGGTTTAATCCCAAAAGTGGCGATCGCGTCCGCATTCCTCGCTTAAATCAAACCGCCGAAGTGCTGACTAATCCAGACGAAGATGGAGAATTCACTGTCCGCTTCGGGTTAATGAAAATGACCGTGAAGCTAGAAGATATTGAATCTCTGGATGGTCAAAAACCGGAACAGCTAGTCAAGAACAAGGAACAGAAACAAAGTCAAGCCAAAAACCAAAATCCAAAATCTGATTCCCAAACCCAAACCCCCAGCCCGAAGCCAGTAATTCGCACTTCCCAAAATACTATCGATATTCGGGGTAGTCGAGTAGCTGATGCAGAAGTAGTTATAGAGAAAGCGATCGCTAAAGCAATGGAGTCTGGCTGCCTGTGGATAATACACGGCAAAGGAACCGGAAAATTACGAGAAGGAGTCCACGAATTCTTGAAACAGCACCCGCAAATCGAGAGTTTTTCTTTAGCCGGCACATCAGAGGGCGGCACAGGTGTCACAATTGCGTATATTAAATAGCGTTAGGAGCTAATGGAAGGATGGCTATAACAATTAGCCATTAGCTCTTGGCCAAGACTTGTGAAACTTCTCCAAATCGTGAGAGTCTGGTTTCAAGACTGGTAACGGTGAAGTTACAGCTAGTCTCGTCACCTACTCTAAAGATATGACCTCCATCGTGAAGACACCTGCATCAACCCCGCAGTGGGATGATTTGCCCCTTCCCCAACAGCCGAATGAAATTCAGTTGGACAACATCAAAGCTCAACTGGATTTAGTTTTATTGGCTTTGGAAGCATTGGCGAACATAGGTTCCGAGGCGATACTTCAGGCAGCAGCCGAACTGAATTTAGAGTCAATAGTGGCAGATCGGGTAGCTTTGTGGCGACTGCGACAATCTAACCCAATGCGGAAGAGCCAGGGAGGCCGGAAAAAGCTAGATGTAGAGGAAGCGCGATCGCTTGTTTTGATCATCTGCCATCTTGCCAAACAACACCAAGAGCTAGTCCGTCGCGCTGTTGCCCTACTCGAACAGCTAACCGAGCAAAACCGCGAACCACATCAAGCATCGTTATTAGGAGACTATCTCGATGCCTTTAGTAACACATATCAAGAACGCATGGACGAAGGAGAAAACGTATCAACTGACTCCTTAACCCACTTGGCTTTAAAACTTCTGATTGATTTACTGTTTTACAGTAGCCCTAACGGTCATCGCCGCCTCTGGTTAGCACTTTTGGATCGCGCCCGCTAACAATTAGCAATCCTTGAATTAGCAAAATGGTTTTGAGACGCTATACTCCCCCCACCTGTACGCTGGAAATAAAGGCGAAAAACTCGCCCCTGTCCCGCTGGGCAGGACAACCAGTGCTGAAGCATCTACGATTTGAGCTGAGCTTTGACGATCCGCGCCAGCCAGAAGATAAACGAGTGACAATTCAGGGCGATCGCGCTGATCTGGAAGCCTTGTATGAAGGCGTTACCAGCTATGTGCAGAACTTCCTCCAGCAGTCCTCTTTCGAGCCTCCGGCGACGAAGATTCAGACAGCCACAGCCCAAGAAGAACCAGCATCAGCCGTCCCAGTTACAACACTGCAAAACCCAGATGTTGTCCCCATAGGGTCGTACCCTCGCACCTTAACCCCCTATTTGCAACCGAGAGGTTTACTTTCCCACGACCTATTTTTAGGGCAGATGGCAACAGAAGAAACAGGGCCAGTCGTTACCCTGAGCGTGTTGCAATTATTCGACTTAGCGACAGCCTTAGATGAATACGCGACTGAACTTGTCGCTTTGCCCAGCCTCAAGCGCCATAAATTGCTTTCTAACCCGCCCGCTTGGACTCGGACGGCCGCAATTTTTCTGCTAGGAGTGGGTTTGACAGCAGTTATGGTAAAACTGCTGGAATCACAGAATGCGGTCGTGCAAACTGCATCCACACCTCAAGCTACACCCACAACCACCGCTCAACTGCCAAACACAGCTCAGTCGCCGCTAGTAACGCCAACACCGTTCCAAGGAGGAGCGCCAACGCCGCCGCCGTTGATTTCTGCGTCGCCCACGCCTTCCTTATCTCCCTCTCCAGGTGCGTTATCTTCTTCTCCCATAGTCGTTTCGCCGTCGCCTCTGACTGCACCTACCCCTCTGACTGCGCTTCCCCCTCCCCCTAGAAACATTAGCCCCCCCTCTTTTAGTACACTTCCTCAAGCTCGAACCTCAGCCCCCGCACCACCCCAAGAGCCACTTTTCCCACCCGCAGCCCCTGGCAATCTCCAACAGCTGCCAGTCCTGAAAGCACCTCCTGAGCCAGTAGTAAAACCGACTCTTAGTCCTGATAGGTTTCAGCCTATCCCCAGTCAAAGTGGGGTGAGTGCGCCGATAGTGCCGTCGCAGACTGCCAATTCTGGGGGTGGAAGCGCTTCAGGGTCGCCAAGTAGCGCCAGCGTTCCGGTTACGCCTCCCCCACTTCCGGATCTTCCTTTACTTAATCCCGGTTCGGCATCTAGCAACGATGCTTCTGCTCAGGTGGCTACTCGCAGTGTTGCACCACCTGCGGGAAGGCGCGAGGTGGCATCAAATAATAGGTCGGCTACCAATGATGGCAGGTTATTTGACACTATTCCCCAGGTAGCGCAAATCAGAGAATACCTTCAGCAGCGCTGGAAGCCACCCGCAGATTTGAAACAAACTCTGCAATACTATCTGCAACTGAATCCGGATGGCTCAATTGAGCGCATTCGACCTTTAGGAGAAGCTTCAGTTAGGTATATTGACAACACGGGAATGCCTGCGCCAGGGAAACCTTTTGTTTCTGCTATTGAAAGCGATCGCAATGCCCAAATCCGTGTCGTTCTTAGTCCTGATGGCAAAGTGGAAACGTTTTTGGAGCCTTAAAACGTATCTTTTGTGAGATTTGGAATTTTTTTTGATCGTACCTTTTAACAAACTATAAATTTGTAGGTACATTTCTAAGAAATGTAGGGAACAATAAATCTATCAACAGGTAGATTTATTGTTCATGAACGAAAAGCACCTCGAACCTTATCTCAAGATTATTCAAGCGCTACTTAATTGCGATCGCGGCAAAGAAAGAGAGATTTTGCAGGTTAATTCAGGGCTAATCGATGCTGGGTTAATTAAGACGATGGCAGGAGTAGCCGCAATGCTTTTAGAACGGGGCGATACAGAAGCCGCCGAGTGGTTGCAAAACGTTGCAGCCCCGTTAGTCGGTGAAATGGTCAACTTTTCACCAGTAGCTTCTCAAGCGTATCTGAATTTTTTAACCCAACTTTTGCAGGCAACCTCAGATAGCAATGGCGACCCCTATGTAGTGTATCCGCTGCTACAAGGCAATCTGGAAAAATTGGATCGGAAATTTGCCCGAATCTTGCAGCAGTGGGCAATGGCAACTTTGCTGCAAGTAAAGTCAAAAGAAGCACCATTGTTGGCTGCCACCCTAGGTACTTTGAGTAACCTGATGGCGCAGTTCCCCTTGGGGGACAGAGAAAGCAACTTGGAAATTGCGATCGCTCTTTACGAGATAGTTGTTAAAATTTTTACTCGCGATCATCCCCTAGAGTGGGCGACGACGCAAAACAATCTCGGCAATGCCTACCGCAACAGGAATGAGGGCGATGGCACTCTTAATTTAGAAAAAGCGATCGCTGCTTACAAAGCGGCGTTAGAAGTTTATACCCGCGATGCCTTTCCAGAAGATTGGGCGATGGTGCAAAATAATCTCGGCAATGCCTACCGCGATCGGATTCAGGGCGACAAAGCCCAAAATTTAACAATAGCGATCGCTGCCTACAAAGACGCATTACAAGTTTACACCCGCGAAGCCTTTCCCGAAAAATCGGCAACGATCCAAAATAATATGGCAGTTGCCTGCGAACATATTATAGAAGACCACCGAGAAAAGAATCTGGAAAATGGGTAGTTGAGAGTTACCTTCTTCCTTCTATCTTTCTGTTCGCCCATTGCCAAGTTTTCACCAGCAGATTTTCCAGCCAAAGCATCGCCGCATCTAGCCATTCAAGTAAATATTCTAATGGGTGCTTGACATATCCAGCAGGTCGTGCATCTGCCTCTATCCAATCTGGGGTATGGGTCGCGAAGCGGTTTCCTGTGACGGGTGCGATCGTATTCGCATTTGCGTATCCGCTATTAGCGCTATTCGGGTTTGCGTTATTCGCGTCTAACACAGATGTTACTAGCAATTGCCTTGTAGCAACTGCGGGTTTAGATTTGCGTACAACCTCTTTTTTCTGAGATTTAGTTACACTAGAAGCCTTTCGTTGAATTATTTCCCTAGTTTTTCCAGGTTCTGACTGCGGTAGATCATTTTGTCGGAATAGGTTACGTTTAACAACATTCCAGATAGAATCTTTAACAGAAACCTCTGTATTTTCGGCTACAGGGAGAGCAATTCTTGTCTTCGTTCCCGATAGTTGAGAAGTCTGTTGAGCGTTATTTATTTTCTCTTTTGTAGGTGCAGTTTTGCCGAATAAATCGTCCATCGTTAACCACGGATCGGCAACATCTGCTGCTGTAAGTTCCCTACTGGGTTGACGTAAAAACAACGAAGTCCAATTGCGACCTTTTAACTGATTGATTTCCCTGTTGGAACCTGAATTAATTACTGGTGTTTCTTGACTGGGTAATTTACCGTTTCCCTTGCCAAAAAAGTAGTCAATTGCTGCCCGAATTAACGCTTGAATTTTCAGACTTTGGGTATCGGTAACATCGGGAGACGGAGGTTGCTGTTTTGGCTTGTCGAATAAAGTTTGTAGACGCTGTAGGGGAAATTGATAAATTTTCTCTAATTCCAGAGAACCGGGTTTCAGATTCGCTAAAAAGTCTTGTTGTCGCACTTCTATTTCAGCAACTGTGCGGTCAAGCTGAAAGATGAAAGATGTAGGATGAAGGGTTATATTACTTTCCTGCGGCTGTGTAGTTGTGCGGCTGGGCGACTGGGTGGCTGTGCTGCCAAAAGTGATTTCTTGGAAGACATTAGCCGCGATCGCAACTGGCCCTCTTTGCACCCACGCCATCAATCCCCAAAAGACGCGCACTGGTGGTAAGATATTTCTTTGGTCAACGGGAGGCTGCAATCGCATTCGGGATCTTCTAGCTGATGCTTGCACTAACCGCAACTGATGCCAGTAATCAGCCAATTCCCAACTGATGCGTTGTTGTAATTTTTGCTGTTGCTGATGGCTAAGAATATCCAGAATTTGATTTTCGGCTGTGACGAGTACCAAAGAACGGGTATTTAATAGTGTCGCCACTCCCTGCACTTTAATTTCTGCTGGAGATACCTCCGATGATTGTGTAGAAGTGCTGATGGATGTCTTGGTGTAGGGTAATACATCCTCACTCAGTTGAATTGTCAGCGCACAAGACTCGGAAGATTCGGCTAACCCTCCCCCTAAAAGCGGAGTAAAGAATAATTTTCCCCCTTTCTCTTTTAGAAAAGCAGGTTGGAGAGTTAAATTTTCCGGCTGAGAACTACGAGCAAGAGAGTTATTATTAAATAATTTGAATCCCCACCACGCCGCAGACACGCGATTAACAGTATCTGTCAAGAAATTGAGAAATTCATTCCCACTAGCTGCTAGCTGTGGATTTGAAATTTCACTTTCCCCACCACTGAGTGCGAGTAGCACTTGCTGAATTGGTGTGTCTGCGGCGGGAGTTGTTTGGGAGGAAGAACGGTTTTTTTGGTTATCCTTATTAGAAGCGTCTAATTGGGGAAATCCTTCTGGTGCTGCTTGCTGTAACTGCTTTCCTGCTAATTGGGAAGTTTGAACTAGCAAATATACAGGATAAAGCAGAATTTGCACTCCCCAAACCGTTGCTACTTTTAAATTCCGAAAGGCGCGATCGCCTTCATCCTTCAACTTGAGGGATGCTTGAGATAGAAAATTAAATAATCGGCTTTGATAGCGACCAGTGGAAGAGGGGGACATTTTGCTAAATGCTAAAAAGCTAAGTGCTAAAAAGCTCAAAATAGTAGATGCCCTGATTCTATCTAAAAATGACCGATTCCAAGACACCTTTTATATCTCAGCCTTGCAGCCGCCAGATTTCGGAAGCGATTGAAAAGCTGTATGCGCTGACTCAGGCGAATGTTAAACTCCATTGGCGTTACTGTACCGCAGATATCCCAGTTTCGGAAGCACTCGACGCTGAGTGGAATAATTGGCAAGTTGTCCAACCTAATGCTAAAGAACATATCGCTTGGAGTGGGGGAAGACAAGTTTTATGGCTTGCTCAACAATTCTTAATTCCCCAAGATTTGTCTGGTTTCCCTTTAACGGGTTTGGCGTTACGTCTGGTGCTGACTTGGTGGGCTGATTCTGCCCAAATCTTTGTTAATGGTAAGTTGGTGCAAGAGGGAGATTTATTTGATTGTTCTACACGGGTTCTACTCAGCCCCTCTGTTACTCCGGGTGAGGTAATTACGGTTGTCTTGCGTCTGGTAAGTCCGGGACATGATGATGGGGCGTTGGTAAATTCGCTTTGCGTGTATGAATCTACTTTAGAACCGGGTTTTGTGGCTTCTGAGTTAGCTGTATTACACCGCTATTTGGAAGATGCACCGGAAAAACTTGAAATATTAGCCGCAGCTGTTTCCCAAATTGATTGGGAAGCATTACCAGATCGTCAGAAGTTTATGCGATCGCTTTCTACTCTTCGTGAAAATCTGCTGCATTTGACAAGAGGGATTAACCGCAGAGGCACAGAGAGCGCAGAGGGAAGAGAAGCAGTAATCTGTTTGGTTGGTCATGCTCATTTGGATTTGGCTTGGCTATGGCCAGTTGGTGAAACTTGGGTTGCTGCCCAACGCACTTTTGAATCTGTTCTTGGGTTACAGCAGGAGTTCCCTAATCTGACATTTTGCCATTCTACGCCAGCGCTTTATGCCTGGATTGAGCAGCATCGTCCTGATTTATTTTCTGCTATTCAACAACAGGTTGCTGCTGGACGTTGGGAAGTTGTCGGCGGAATGTGGGTGGAACCTGAGCTTAATTTAATTAGTGGGGAGTCGATTGTTCGTCAGTTACTTTACGGTCAGCGTTACGTCCAAGAAAAATTTGGTCAGGTGAGTAAGGTCGCTTGGTTGCCAGATACTTTTGGCTTTTGTGCGACTCTGCCGCAGTTTCTTTTATCTGGCGGCATTGAATATTTTGTTACCCAGAAGTTGCGCTGGAACGACACTACAGAATTTCCCTATGGTGTTTTTTGGTGGCGATCGCCTGATGGGTCGGAGATTTTCAGTCTGATGTCTCCCCCCATCGGTGAAGGTATCGACCCGATAAAGATGTCATCCTACGCCTTTGATTGGCAAAAACAAACTAATCTGCAAGATGCTCTTTGGCTTCCTGGTGTTGGCGATCACGGCGGCGGCCCCACCCGCGATATGTTAGAAGTCCAACAGCGTTGGGAAAAGTCTCCCTTTTTCCCCCACCTGGAATTTACTACCACTCTCAACTATTTACAGCAAATTAGCGGTAAGTTGGCACAGGAGCAATCCCCAATTCCTACCTGGGAAGATGAACTTTACCTAGAATTCCATCGTGGCTGCTACACTACCCACGCTGACCAAAAGCGCTTTCTACGTCGCACTGAAGGTTTGTTGTACCAAGCCGAACTCTTTGCCTCTCTCGCAACTATCACTACAAATGCGACTTATCCCAAAGATGAGTTAGAATCCGCCTGGAAAAAAGTCCTATTTAACCAATTTCACGATATTCTGCCGGGAAGTTCAATTCCTCAAGTCTTTGTGGAGGCAAACCAAGCTTGGCAGGAAGTAGAACAGGTGGGTGAGGAAATACTGGCGAAATCTTTGAGTGCGATCGCTTCCTCTATCTCTCTTCCTCCACCACCTCAACCCGACGCTTTACCTGTTATCGTCTTCAATTCCCTTAACTGGCAACGATCTCAGGTCGTTACCCTCAACTTACCAGATTCTGCACAAAGGTGGCAAATTTGTACATCGGTTGGGGAAAAAATGCCTGTTCAACTCGGTGAGGCATCAACTCTACTGTTTCTTGCCAAAAGTATACCCAGCTTGGGTTATCGCGTTTTTTGGCTATGTAAAAAAGACGGTTTTTCCCTAAATCAGCAACAACAAGGGTATTTTAGCAGTAGCATACCGGGAGAAAATGCCACCTGTCAAGATACTGATAGTAATAACCTAAAAGATTGGGTTTTAGAGAATCAGTTTTTGCGGGTAATTGTGGACGGTGAGACAGGAGATTTAAGCAGCGTTTTCGACAAAGTTAATCATAGAGAAGTTATAGATAAATCCGGCGGAAATAAACTACAAGCATTCAAAGATAGCGGACAATATTGGGATGCTTGGAACATAGATCCCAACTATAACGAAAATGCCTTACCTCCAACCGAGTTAAAATCTATTCAGTGGGTAGAACGAGGATTAGTGCAAACTCGTTTGCGCGTCTGCGCGTCGTTGGGTGAATCGGAATTTTGCCAAGATTACCTGCTCGAAGCTGAATCGCCAGTGCTGAAAATTGTCACTACTGTAGATTGGCAAGAACGTCACGTATTAGTAAAAGCTGCTTTCCCGCTTACCGTGACGACAGATTCAGCGACATACGAAATTCCCTGCGGTACTATTGTCCGTCCCACCCAACCACAAACACCCCAAGAAAAAGCAAAATGGGAAGTCAGCGCCTTGCGCTGGGCTGACCTGAGCGACAATAACTACGGTGTCAGTTTGCTAAATGATTGTAAATACGGTTACGATGCTCAACCTTCACAATTACGCCTGACATTATTACGCAGTGCTACTTGGCCTGACCCAGAAGCAGACCAAGGCAAACATCAATTTACTTATGCTCTATATCCTCATTCCGGCACTTGGCAGTCCGCCCATACAGTGCGCCGCGGCTATGAGCTAAATATACCTTTGCAAGCGATGGTGTTGCCATCAGTAAATCAACAAAATTCGTCTTTACCTGCTGTGGGTCAATTTTTAGATTTGCAAGCTGAAAATTTGATTTTAATGGCGTTGAAACAGTCAGAAGATAATCCGCAACAATGGATTTTGCGGTGCTACGAATGTCACGGAGAAGAGGCACAAATGCAACTTAAAAGCGATGTGGGATTAGCGATCGCGCATCCTGTTGATTTATTAGAGCGTCCCATTGATGCAGCCGAAGTGTTTCCCACCGGGCAATCAATCAGAATCCAGCCTTGGCAAATTGCTAGCTTTACCCTTGAGGATGGGAAACCTAGGAGTTCCAAGAAGGATTAATTCAAAATTCACAATTACCTACCAATTATGCAATCAGTGACTGAACCTAATGATTGGGAAAATCGCTACCAAGAAGGAACAACTCCTTGGGATTTAGGTGAGGCAGCACCGCCTTTGGAAAGTCTCCTAAATTCGTCTCGACTTCCTGTTGGTCGTGCAGTTGTTCTCGGCTGCGGTCGCGGTTATGATGCCTTGCTATTTGCTCGTTATGGCTTTGAAACAATCGGGGTTGATTTGGCACCGAGTGCGATCGCATCCGCAACATCTTTGGCTAATGCCACTGGTAGCACCGCCCAATTTTTGCAACGCGATATTTTTGACTTACCAGCGGAGTTTCCCAATTATTTCGACTACATAGTTGAGCATACTTGCTTCTGTGCCATCTCCCCCGAACAGCGTACAGCCTACGTGCAATTAGTACGCTCTTTGTTGAAGCCTAAAGGAGAATTGATTGGCTTATTTTTCACCCATAATCGTCCGGGTGGCCCTCCTTTTGGCATAACACCCGTAGAAATTCGCCACTACTTTGAGACAGATTTTGAAATTCTTTCCTTAGAACCAGTGACAAATTCCATACCAAAACGTCAAGGCGAAGAACATTTGGGACGCTTTCGCCTTAAGTAAAGTGCGGGTAATGGGGTGATTGCCCAACTCCTTATTACCCCCTTACCATTTTTTAATATGTTAAGATTTATTAAAAAGCTTAGAATATTATGAGTCATCCGAGTTTAAAAGAGATTGGCGAACAGTTAGAAAGTCCAAATTCACGCGATCGCATGATTGCTCTTGCTTCATTGCGTCAAGTTGCACCAGACGAGGCGGTGCCTTTAATTAAAAAAGTTTTAAATGACGAAAATCTGCAAATTCGTTCAATGGCAGTATTTGCACTAGGTGTAAAACCGACCGAAGAATGCTTTCCAATTTTGGCGAAGTTGTTAGAAACAGATCCAGATTATGGTATCCGGGCTGACGCGGCTGGTGCGTTAGGTTATCTAGCCGATATCAGAGGATTTGAACCTTTGGTAAGAGCTTTCTACGAAGATACAGATTGGTTAGTGCGGTTCAGTGCTGCTGTTAGTTTAGGCAATTTAAAAGACCCCCGCGCCTTCGATGTGCTAATGCGGGCATTAGATGGCCCAGAAGTAGTATTGCAACAAGCAGCGATCGCAGCGTTGGGAGAAATCAAAGCAGTAGAATCTGTAGATAAAATTCTGCGCTTTGCTCAGTCAGAAGATTGGCTGGTTCGTCAGCGTTTAGCAGAAGCCTTGGGACACCTGAAGAGTGATAAGAGTATATCAGCTCTTAATTACTTAGAAAAAGACAGCCATCCCCAAGTTTCTGCTGCTGCCACTATTTCCCTCAAGCGCTTGGCAGAAAATAAGTAAAGGCTGGGCTGGGGGCTGGGGGCTAGGGACTAGGGAATTGGTAAGACTTTTATCCTCTTCCCCAATCCCCAATCCCCAAGCCCTTCATCTCTTCAGCCATTGCGCTACAGTGAAGCAGCCATCTTCAGTATGGATAAACTCCACACCGCGCATCTTCACAATAGGCTGGTCGCGGTAGGATACGCAAAGCCAACCACCGATGGCAAAATCCACGCTTACCTCATCAGAGAGAATATGTTTTAAGCGTAGGATGTCGGTACCAGATTCATCCTCAATAGTGTCAAAACCATCGCCGGGAGAGTAAACGTAGATATCATTACCTCTACCGCCAAACAATCGATCGCTATTTTTACCCCCAACTAGAGTATCATCACCATCGCCCCCGAATAAGCGATCGCGTTTTTCACCACCCAGCAAACAATCATCTCCATCTTCGCCTAACAGGGTATCCTCACCCTCTCCACCCTGAATCAAATCATTTCCTAGACCGCCGTGGATGATATCATTACCTTCTTTCCCAACCAGCGTATCATCGCCAGCGTAGCCAAAAATAACATCATCGCCTTCAGTAGCTTCGATGTAGTCATCTTTAGGGGTGCCGTGAATTCGTGACATGATGCACTTTTAACCAAAATCCGAAACTCTTAACCTTTTTATAAACTAGAGGCTACGCAGCAGCACTCTCTCTGGCGACTGGTAAATAAACCTACCCATAAACAGGTGTAAAATCTAAGCGGCAGTTAAAATCCCGATTAAGGATTGAAACAATTAAGATATTCAAAGTGCTGTTAACAAAGTATTAGACCCTAGAGTTTGATTCATGGATATTCAAGAGTTTTTCCAGAAAAGTGCTGGCAAATGGTTTTCTCAGCGTACCAGCCACCATTTGGCTTTCAAACAAGCAGAAAGCGGCAAGTCAGACATCAAAATTGAAATGGTAACAGCAGACGATCCAGAAGTGATTAAGCTTTGCCAGCAATATGAAGTTGATCCTGCCTTAGCTTGGGGTGGCGCTCGTGTTACTTGGGATGGAACAATGGAATGGGATAAGGAAAAACACACTGGAACAACCGTTCTCGTTCCGATTGCCGACCCGGATAAGCCGAATGAAGGTAAGTTGCTGCGCGACATGGGTTATGCGGAGAAAGCATCTGTTGCTGGCCGCTACATCATCGGCAGCGATGAAGCGATGACGTTAATTACAGAGTATGAAACTATGTACTCTGAAGAACGCATCTGGTTTGCTAGTCCTAATTTGCGGTTAAGAAGTAGTATTTTAAAGCGATTTGGTGGCTTTTCTATGGCTACTTTTTGTTCGGAAATTCGCATGGGTGGTACGCAGCCAAAGCCAGAAGAAACGGATGCGGCTGTTAGTCAGTAGTCAATTGTTCGTAGCTAATAGCTAATTGCTCTTTTCGTGAAGGCGAGATACCCAACTTCTCTAAGAAGTTGGGTATCTGAAGCCCAACATATGCTATTAGCAATTAGCCATTTTTATCGCTTTTTGAAGCGTCATCTTCATCGTTGTGAGCCACAGCTTTCAACTTCTGGTAAAAATCAGAATCATCCGTCTGGGGAATGAATTGGTGAATCGGACGTTTACCGACACTCCAGCGCGTCCAATCAGCTTGGCGAACAATACGGGTGTCCGGACGACGAGCAAGACCCGCAGTGATACCTTCAGTTGCAGCTTCTGCGAGGTTGGGTGTTTCTGCTGGCGGCACTTCGGTGACACCTACGGGAATTTTTACCTCGCCAGATGCAGTTAACGCGATCGCATCCTCTGGCGGGGTAGAATCGCTATAAATCGCTTCTTCTATCGCCGCATTATCAGAGGCTATTGACGATACAGCATCGACTGGTTCCAGCAAATTGTGAGGAAAATTGCGCGAAATTAGTCGCTCAAAATCATGATTAAAGTGATATAATGCCCGCCCACGCCTAGTCCAAGCACTTAAAATTTGTTCCACAGAAACCGCTTTGTAACGTCCCTGATAAAGCGCCTCAATTACAGCAAAACGCACCCAGCTGGCGGCATAGTTTTCTAGCCACCGGGTAACTAATTCCTCTGGCTTGTAACCCCCCAGTTCAAAACAATAGTGAACAAGCAAAGCTACGACGTAGACCGCAGCTGAGTCTTGGGTTGATGTCATCAGAAGTTAAAATAGCAGACCAGAAACAATGTTAGCGGTCATTGGTTATGTGTCAGGGAAGAGTTATCAAGGAAGGAAAGTTGAAACGTTGTCAGGTTCTAACAACTTTCGCACCTTTAAACCTTAACAAACAACAAACAACTGATTAAACAGACAGTCGTCCAGTGGCGACCAATGCTTGATAAACCATAGCAGCTGCTTCGGCCCGTGTGGCTTCCCGGTTTGGGTTAAGTTGTGCTTGTGAAGGATAATTGACAATTATGCCTCTTTGCGTAGCAGCAGCAGCAGCGGGACGGGCGTATGCTGGGATCTCATTTCGATCTTCGTACCTTTCTAAGAGTTTTTCATCCCCCGATGGGAAACCTAAGCCACTTACTAGGGAGACAATCATCCCAATTCGCAAAACTTGCTGCTGGGGACGGAAAGTTTGATCGGGAAATCCAGTAATGAAACCGCTGCTGTAGGCTTGTTGAATTGCACCCTGCGCCCAAAAATCAAGGGGGATATCTTTGAATTGTATAGGTGGACGTTTGGGAGTAGGGTTAAAGGCTTTAATTAGTAAAGCAGCAAATCCAGCGCGATTGAGTTTGTCGTCTGGTTTGAAGGTGCCATTAGTAAAGCCACTGATTAAGTTTTGAGTAGCTAATGGGCGAATGTAAGTTTCTCCCCAGTGTCCTTGAATGTCGCTGAAGGTAGGAAGGGTAGCGTCGGGGTTGACGATGTAGGGACTTGAGATCGCCTGAACTTCCCCGGTTGCCACTAATGCCTGATATATTAGTGCTGCGACTTCAGCTCTAGTTATATCCCGCATCGGTTGCAGTAGACTGGTTTGGGGATAATTTACAATTATGCGCCGAGTGGTGGCAGTTGCTACTGCGTCTGTGGCATAGCTGGGAATTTGAGCGCGATCGCTATATACTCCCAAGACGCTAGGATTGCCGCTAGTAAGTGACAAGCCAGAAACTAGAGATGCGATCGCTTGCACTCGCGTTAAATTTTGTCCCGGTCGAAATGTACCATCCGGGAAGCCCGAAATAAAGCCCATTCCTGCTGCTTTGCGAATAGCATCCTTTGCCCAAAAATTATCAGGAACATCGGTAAATATTCCAGATCCTGGACGTGGCGGTAAATTAAAAGTCTTCGCAATTATCGCCGCATATTGGGCGCGAGTAATTGGCGCTTCCGGCTTGAACGTACCATCCGGAAAACCACTAATCAAATTTTTCGCAACCAAAGCCTTAATAAAAGCTTCCGCCCAATGGCCAGAAACATCGCTAAACTGGGCAGGGCCAAGTATAAAACTAGAACCAGTCGCCTGAGTGGTCACAAAATCGATTCCTCCCCGTACCCGCGCCGGATTCAGGAGATTTCCCGCAGAAACGATAGTAAAACGGGTATTATTTTGCAAATCCGCTTCCCCGTTATCCCGGATAATATTGCCAGCAGGATCTTGACGACTGCCTAACTGTGGTTTAGCTTCCTCAGCAGCAATTAACCCTGCTTGCGTATTCTTCTCAATCAAATTATTACGCAACACAGGTTTAGCGTTACCAGACAGAGAAATCCCCACCCTATTCGCAAAAACTTTGTTATCTGTAAGCAGAGGAGCCGCCTTATCTGCAATTACAATACCGTAACCAGTATTTTGAGCCACATTTCGCCGCACTTCCCCCTTAGCATTGCGTAACACAGAAACACCGCTGGCAGAATTTTGACTAAACACATTATCCAAAATTAACGGTTTAGCCGTGCCAGTCACAAACACGCCATCGCGACTGCAAAGAGTGAAAGTATTATTAGCCAGAGTTGGCGATGTTGATTCTATCCAAACCCCGACTCCCTTAGCGGCGCGATTTGTCACCGTTACCCCCCGTAATTGGGCATTTGTTTCCAGACGGAGGGCGATATTTTGGGAACCAAAGCTGGAACTGATAAATTCCCCACTACCATCAATTTGAACGCCCTTGCCTTTAGTTGATTCATTTCCCACCACCGTCACCCCAGAGGGGATAACTAAGGGAAAAACCTCGCCACTAGCAGCATTGTAAGTTCCAGCAGCCAGTTGAATTGTGGTTCCGGGTTCAGCCTGCCTTATAGCGCGGGTGAGGGTTTTGTGCGGTGTAGATGAGTTTCCGGCGTTAGTATCTTTTCCAGTAACTGGGTTGACATAAAGCATTAGTTGAACCATATAGTAGAGAGTTTAGTGATTGGGAATAGGGAATGGGGAATAGGGAATAAACAACTATTCTCCCCCAATCCCCTTCTCCCCAATCCCCTTCTCCCCAGTCCCCAACAAAAATGATTGAAGTTGAACATTTAAGTAAAATCTATGGTTCGACCCCAGCGATTCAGGATGTCACCTTTAAAGTGGAACCTGGAGAAATTTTGGGGTTTTTGGGGCCGAATGGCGCAGGAAAAACCACAACCATGAGGATTTTAGCTGGATATCTACCAGCTAGCAGCGGCAGTGCCAAAATTGCCCAGTACGACGTGCATGAAGATTCTATGGCAGTGCGGCGACGAATTGGCTATTTACCAGAAACGCCGCCTTTGTATCCTGACATGACAGTGGAGGGATTTTTGCATTTTGTGGCGCGGATCAAGGGCGTGGCTAGGAAAGTAAGACGCGATCGCGTAAACTCAGCAATGGAACGCTGCAACCTCACCGAAAAGCGCAAAGTCCTAATCCGCAAGCTTTCCAAAGGCTACAGACAGCGAGTAGGCATTGCCCAAGCCATTGTCCACGATCCACCTGCCATTATTCTAGATGAACCCACCGTCGGACTCGACCCCCGGCAAATTATCGATGTCCGCAATTTAATTAAAAGCCTTGCTGGTAGCCACACCATCATCCTTTCAACACATATCTTGCCAGAAGTCAGCATGACTTGTAGCCGGGTGGCAATTATCAATCGCGGTAAAATTGTTGCTACCAACACTCCAGAAAACTTGGTCGCGCAACTAGCTGGAGGTTCTGGCTACGAACTGGAAATCGATGGCGATGAGGAAGCTGCACAACAAATGATTCAAGTTTTGCCGGGAATTCGGTTTGTAGAATCAATCGCCAATAAAGATTTACCGCCCAATCGCAGCCAGATCCGTGTAGTATCAGAACCGGGTGCAGAACCGGGACGAGATATTGCAGCGGTTTTGATTGGTGCTGGTGTGGCTTTGTATGAAATGCGCCGCACTAGGGCTAATCTTGAAGATGTATTTTTAGAACTGACGACAGCAGAAAAAATCCTGCCGATTGTAGATTCGGATGCGTCTGAATCTTCGTCAGAGTCAGCTACCGAAGCAGAGGAGACAACAACTTAATGGGCGTGGTACTTAGTAACATTGTGGCAATTTACCGCAAGGAGTTGCAAGGATATTTTGCTTCGCCACTAGCTTATTTAGTAGCGGGTGTTTTCTGGCTTTTATCAGGCTTCTTTTTTGTCTGGATTTTAGTAGAAATCATTCAACAAGTAGCTTTGGCTGACTTGCAAGGACAGCAAATTGGCGTACCCGTTCCGCCTGTAGATGTTCCTTACGAGTTTTTGCGAAGTTTTTTATATGTAATGGGTTGGTTGGTATTGTTTGTATTGCCAATTCTTTCGATGGGGCTTTATTCTGAGGAACGCAAGCGCGGGACTTTAGAACTATTAGCAACGTCACCGCTGACGAATTGGGCTGTGGCGGTGGGTAAACTTTTAGGAGTGCTGACGTTCTTTACAGTGATGGTGCTGCCGTTGCTTTTGTATGAAGCGATCGCATTTAGTTCAGCTAGTTCCACCGTTCCCCCAGCAGTACCATTACTCGGTCATGCTGGATTAATATTACTTGCAGCAGCAGTTCTGAGTTTGGGAATGTTTATTTCCTCTCTTACTGAAAGTTCAATTGTGGCAGCATTTCTCACCTTTGGATTAATTTTAGCTCTCTGGCTAATGGATCTTGCCGCCAAATGGATCGGTGGTTCATTGGGAGACGCTTTGGGACATTTATCTTTGCTGAAGCACTACAACAACTTAGTCCAAGGCGTAGTAGATACCAGCAGTCTAATCTTGTTTGCCAGTTACATTATTTTAGGGTTGTTTCTCACCGCCCAATCCATCGATGCTTTACGATTCCAGCGTTCTTAAGTTGGGGAATGGGGAATGGGGAATGGGGAGAAGCTAAGAGTAAGAATTGAAGAGTTATTAATTTATTTGAAACTCGTAATTCAGAAGCTTAAACCCCCATTAGCAATTAGCAATTAGCAATTAGCAAAAATGAAGAACATCAATTGGAAGTATCTAAAATATCTCTTTTTGCTTGGCCCCTTTCTGACAATGGCGGGTCTAGTAGCTGGGTTTGTCTCCAACAGTTGGGGGGCGGTACCAGTAGGATTGATTATTGCTGGAATAATAATACTTGGGTTGTGGTTGCTATTTGTAAGCACTGCGCCAGACAGTTTTTGGGGAAAACGATCGACTCAAGCCGGGACTAATGCTTTAGCAGCAACGCTGTCTATGCTGGTGATTTTGGGGCTGATTAATTTCTTGGGCGTTCGCCGTGCGTTGCGCGTAGATTTAACAGAAAATCAGCTATTTACTCTCGCCCCCCAATCGCAGCGAGTGGTGGCAAATTTGCAGCAACCAGTCAAGATTTGGGTTTTTGAAAGCAACCCGAATCCTGAAGCCCGACAATTACTAGAAAATTATCGACAGTATGGTTCGCAATTTAATTTTGAGTTTGTTGACCCGCAACTGCGACCGAACTTAGCCCAAAAGTTTAATGTCCAATTACCAGGGGAAGTTTATATAGAATCTGGGACGCGGCGAAAGTTAATTCAGACGCTGAACCAAGAACAGAGAGAGAACCTTTCAGAAACGCAGGTGACGAATGCGATCGCGCAAATAACAGGCGATCGCGTTGGTAAAGTATACTTCCTCCAAGGTCACGGTGAAAGACCTCTAAGTGCGGTGCAAGGCGGACTTTCACAAGCAATAAGCAACTTGGGAGAGAAAAATTACACCGCCCAACCACTTAATTTAGCTAAAACGCCGACAATTCCTGAAGATGCTACTGTAGTTGCGATCGCAGGCCCGAAAAAGGCACTGTTTGCAGGGGAAGTCAAAGCGTTAAACGATTACCTGAAACGCGGCGGTAGCTTGTTAGTAATGGTAGATCCCAATGTTGATCCTGGTTTGGACAGTCTGCTGAAAGAGTGGGGAGTGAAACTAGATAATCGCCTTGCTGTTGACCTTTCTGGACGGCAACTTGGACTAGGGCCTGCAATTATTATGGTGACACGCTACGGTCAGCATCCCATCACTAAAGATTTCGGTGAAGGTCGTTCCTTTTACCCCTTGGCGCGACCAGTTCAAACTACATCAATTGTAGGTATTCAGGAAACACCTTTGCTGATTACTAATAATGAAAGTTGGGCGGAAAGCGATCCCGAAAACGACCAGCTAGAGTTTAATCCTCAAAGCGATCGCCAAGGGCCTTTAACTCTCGGTGTCGCCCTGAGTCGCGGATATGCCCCCCAAAGCGCCTCTGTACCATCTCCAAGCCCTACAGGTTCACCAAGCCCAACAGCTTCACCCACGGCTTCACCTAGTCCGACAGCTTCACCATCTCCTTCACCAAGCCCAACAGCTTCACCAAGTCCGACAGGTTCACCATCTCCTTCACCAAGCCCAAGCCCGACAGGTTCACCATCTCCTTCACCAAGCCCAAGCCCGACAGGTTCACCATCTCCTTCACCAAGTCCGACAGCTTCACCCACGGCTTCACCTAGTCCAACAGGTTCACCCACAGCTTCACCTAGTCCGACAGGTTCACCCACAGCTTCACCAACAAACCCAGAAAATGCTTCCCAAAAGCCAGTTGAATCTCGCCTCGTTGTAGTAGGAAACTCTGACTTTGCTACCGATGGTTTGTTTGAACAACAACTCAATGGAGATGTCTTTCTCAACTCTATCAGTTGGTTAAGTAAACAGGATGAACAAACCCTATCTATTCGTCCCAAAGAAATAAAAGACCGCCGCCTCAACTTGTCACAGCAAAAAGCAAATTTAGTAGGTTGGATGGCTGTGTTGATTATGCCTTTAATTGGGTTCGCTACAGCGGGATTTGTTTGGTGGTTAAGACGCTAGGAATTTTGGATTTTGGATTCATGCCCAAGTTCCCTTCAAACAGAAAAAAGAATTATTGCTCTCCACCTACCGCCAGTAAGGGGTAGCAAAGAAAAAAATTTTATTTACGAGGGGGTTGGGGGTGAGGTAATAATCTGAAATCTAAAGTCAACTAATAGGCTGATTATGAAGTTACAACGAACAACACTAATTTTGATGGTATTAGCGCTTGGTTTAGGTGGATTCGTTTATTTTTATGAAATTAAAGGCGAACCCCAACGACAAGCAGCACTGGTGAAACAAAAGCCAATCTTTTCTTTTACTAAAGACCAAATTCAAGCTTTAACAATTAAAACTCAGGAACAGACTTTACAATTTGAGCGGATGGCTCAGAATGCTGGCAAAAAGTCAAGTCTTTCTGAGTGGCAGATGAAAGCGCCGAATGATAACCCAGCCAGCGATCCGTATGTGTCGTATTTGCTAAATTTGCTAGTGGATAGTAAAAGCGATCGCATTCTCAGCGTCCCCGCTACCCAGCTTCCAGAATATGGATTAGACAAGCCTTTAGCTACCGTCGAAGTAAAATTGAACAATCAGCAAACTCATCAGCTGATTCTGGGGAAACCTGACTTTAACAACAGTTTCTTGTATGCTCAAGTTGACCCCCTTAAATCGCCTTCTGGTCAGCTAAATGTGCTTTTGGTGCCGCTAGAATTTCAGTATGGTGTAAATCGTCCTTTGTCAGAATGGACAGCAAAGGACGAGACGAAAAAAGAAACACCTTCACCTAGCCCCTCAGTTTCCCCAGAAAATCAGAAAAACAATACTTCTGACAAAACACCGTCACCCAGTCCTTCCCCTTCACCAAAAGCATCACCATCAAATTCAATTAAGCCCAGTCCCTCTGCTTCGCCAGTAAATCAGAAAACTGATACTTCTAAAAAAGCAGCGCCATCAAATTCAATTAAGCCCAGCCCCTCTCCTTCACCAGAAAATCAGAAAACCGATACTTCTAAAAAAGCATCACCATCCACTTCAGAAAAAGCTAGTCCATCACCTTCGCCAGTAAATCAGAAAACCGATACTTCTAAAAAAGCAGCGCCATCACCATCAAATTCAAATAAGCCCAGCCCCTCTCCTTCGCCTTCACCATGAACAATCCCACCGCAACGCTGCTAGTTTCCTGTCCCGATCAAAGGGGACTGGTGGCAAAAATAGCCAATTTCATCTACGCTAACGGCGGTAATATTATTCATCTCAGCCCCCAGGAGACCCACACCATATCTGTACTCAGATTGGTGTTGGGAGGAATGGGGGTGAATTGCGAAACGTCCCCTAAGTGAATTTTTGCGTTAGCAAAAACCG
>NZ_JACJOY010000093.1:0-5178 GCF_014695815.1 Trichocoleus sp. FACHB-6 | reverse complement strand
TTGACGAGGTTATTGTGTTACTCTGGCTTTCAAACTATTATTTTTTCTAGGTTCTCTTCGCTCGCTTGAGTCTCGCTTTCGCTTGTCTCTCCCGACCGCTTTATTAATATAGCCACTCTCTCCCCAATGTGTCAACTGTTTGGGAAAATTTTTTTGAAAATTCTTGAAAAGCTCTTGAGGGGGAGCATTTGCGCCACAATGGGTAATGCGTTGAGCGTCTGAGGAAAGGGAACTGTGAATTTTCAGTCGGTGATTGCTACGTTGCATGAGTTTTGGGGTGATCGTGGTTGCCTAATCGCTCAACCCTACGATATTGAAAAAGGGGCAGGCACCAAAAATCCCAATACCTTTTTAAGATGTCTTGGTCCGGAGCCGTGGGCTGTGGCTTATGTCGAACCCTGCCGCCGCCCTACAGATGGACGTTACGGTGAAAATCCTAATCGCTACCAACACTATTACCAGTATCAAGTTCTGATTAAACCTTCGCCAGATAATATCCAAGAGATTTATCTGGACTCTTTGAGAGCTTTAGGTATTCGCCCTGAAGATCACGACATCCGGTTTGTAGAAGACAACTGGGAGGATGCCACAGTAGGAGCTTGGGGTGTAGGTTGGGAAGTATGGCTAGATGGAATGGAAATCACCCAATTTACTTACTTTCAACAATGCGGAGGACTTGACTGTAGACCTGTCTCAATTGAGATTACCTATGGTCTGGAGCGATTAACTATGTATCTCCAGCAGGTGGATGCGTTTACCAAGATTCGCTGGACTGATAACGTTACCTATGGTGATGTTCACCTCCAGGGAGAGGTTGAGCAGTGTATCTATAATTTCGAGGCATCTAACCCAGATTTGTTGTTTACTTTGTTTGGTCTGTACGAGCAGGAGGCAGAGGAACTGACTGGACGCGGACTTGTGTTACCCAGCCTAGATTATGTTTTAAAGTGTTCTCACACGTTTAATTTGCTGGATGCCAGAGGGGTGATTTCGGTAACGGAGCGGACGCGCTACATTGGCAGAATTCGCAAGTTGGCAAGGCGAGTCGCGGAGTTATATTTGCAGCAACGAGAAGGTCTGGGATTTCCCCTGTGCAAGCAAAAGGAAATTGCACAGCAAGTATCTTAAGCAAGTGTGCAAGAGTTTGGGGATAGTGATCTGAGTTACCTAAGTGAGTAAAGGGACTGGGTTAGATTCTTTTGAAAATTGATAAACCAGTTGGGCAAACCTATGTTGATAGAGGAGGCTGTGAGGCGGGTGGGTAGTCTGAGTGAAGTTTTGGAACCAATTGCTAACCAGTTTGAAAAGTTAGGAATTCCGGATTTGATTGTACATTGGGGACACCCGGTGATGATGGCAATTGTGGTATTGGTGATGGGTAATTTTATAGGGTTTGCCGGATGGCGCGGACGGGTGGCGGCGGATACGGCGATCGCTAGTAAAAGTTTGGCTGACCACCGGAAGCTAGCACCGTGGATGTTTCTGTTTATAGCACTAGGTTATACTGGCGGAGTTTTGTCGCTAGTAATGCAAGATCAAGGGATTCTGGAAAGTCCGCATTTTTGGACTGGTTCTATTGTGCTGGGATTGCTGGCAATTAATGGCACGATTTCGATGATAGGCTTTGGGGGTAATAAGGTAGTGCTGCGGACATTTCATGCTTATTTAGGCACTACGGCACTTTGTCTACTATTTGTACACGCTGTGCTGGGCTTGAAGCTAGGTTTGGCTATCTGATGAACTCGGCTGCTGGTGTAATTTTAAGCTTGTCCTATATTTTGGGCTTACTGTCTACGGCAGTTTGGTGGGGCAAGTATGCAGTTTTGGCTCTGGGTATTGGAGCTGCTTTTGTTGTACCTAAATTCTGGCGAACTGGATCTAAAGCAAAAGTGTGGCTGGCGGTCGGAATTGTGGGGTTGCTGGCAGCACTGTATTTTCAAGCACGGGTGCCACAACCTTTAGCAAATGACATCAGCAAGTTTGTTCATGCCCAAAATGGTAAAGGGCAGGAGCAAGTTGTCACGGTTCAGGGAAAGATTGCTAGTACGCCTCGGCTAACGCAAAGTCAGCGATCGCAATTTTGGTTGGAAGCTTCTAAATTAAATGAGGTAAAAAACGGCGAGAACAAACCAGCTGATGTTAGTCAGGGGGTGACGGGCAAGTTATATGTAACTGTGCCTTTACTACAAGCTACTGGTTTATATCCTGGTGAAGCGATCGCAATTACAGGAGTATTGTATAAACCGAAAAAGGCTAGCAATCCCGGTGCCTTTGATTTTCAGGCTTACCTGGCGCGAGAAGGAGGTTTTGCAGGTCTAAGCGGACGGCAGGTTAGTTTCCCCAATGAACAGGAAGAACGTGGCTGGGGATTCTGGACTGTAAGGCAGCGAATCATCCACTCTCAAGTTCGTTGGCTAGGCTCTCCAGAAGGGCAGCTTGTCAGTTCGATGGTTATGGGAAGTCAAGCGGTAGATTTGCCCTACGATGTACGAAATGAATTTATCCAGGTGGGATTGGCTCACGCTTTGGCAGCATCTGGATTTCAAATTTCTCTGATTCTAGGTTTTGTCATAGCTGCCTTTGGGCGTTTTTCCGTAAGGACGCAACTAGGCGTTGGGATTGCTGCCATACTTATTTTTATTTGCTTGACAGGAGTGCAACCATCAGTTCTAAGAGCAGGGGTAATGGGAGTTGGGGCGTTAATCGCCTTAGCAATGCAACGCAAAGTCAAGCCATTAGGTTCGCTCCTGCTTGCTGCCACGGTATTGCTGTTATTTAATCCGCTGTGGATCTGGAATTTGGGGTTTCAGCTGAGTTTTCTAGCCACACTGGGATTGTTAGTCACACTGCCAGCGATAATAAAGTGGTTTGATTGGTTGCCGCCTGCGATCGCATCCTTATTTGCGCTGCCAATTGCCGTCTTACCGTGGGTTTTACCTCTACAACTTTTTGTCTTTGGTGTCGTATCTCCCTACAGTATCCTGGCAAACATCATTAGCACTCCCTTTTTATCTGTCATTAGTATTGGAGGAATTCTCAGCGCCTTAGCCGGATTAATTTGGCCTTTGGCGGGAAGCACCTTAGCTTGGTTATTGTATTACCCCACTCACTGGCTGATTTTGCTTGTGCAGTTTTTCAGCTCTTTGCCGGGAAACTCAATTGCTGTTGGAACTATTTCAATATTTCAAGTATTGGTGCTATACGGTTTAATTAGTCTAGCTTGGCTCAACAAGTGGTGGTGTCGGCGTTGGTGGTTTGCTGCGATTATTGCTACTACTCTGGTTGTTCTCCCGGTTTGGCAGACAAAAGCAACTTTGTTTCGAGTCACGGTGCTTTCTACCCCGGGAGAACCAGTTTTGGTGATTCAAGACAAAGGGGAAGTCACGCTGGTTAATAGTGGGGATGACAGTACAGCCAATTTTACTGTGCTGCCTTTTTTACAACAGCAGGGTGTCAATCAAATTGACTGGGCTGTGGTTACGGATTCTCAACTTAGTCCTAGAAGTGGCTGGGCTAAGATTATGGAACGACTCCCAGTGTCAACCTTTTACGCTAACACTGCCTCTATTAGTAAACTTTGGACTCTAGGTGTAAAGATTCCGCCTCAGGCATTGCCAGTTGGTCGAAGTGTAGCGATTGGAACTTCAGCCATCAAGTTAATTAATAGCCAACCGCCAGTGGTACAACTGCAAATCAGCGGACAGAGTTGGTTAGTGTTGGGAAACTTTAAGCCAGAGGAAAATGAAAGAAAGTTAGCGCTCTTAAAACAATTACCGCCTGTTCAGGTGCTTTGGTGGTCTGGAGAAAGTTTACAAGCTGATGTATTGCAAAAGATGCAACCAAAGGTAGCGATCGCCTCATCCGCTACCATCGATCCAGAAACGGCACAAACTCTGCGTAAAATTAACACCAAATTATATACAACCGAGCGTGATGGGGCAATCCAGTGGACTCCTAGTGGTGCCTTTGAGACAACACTAGAAGCAACAGAAAACGATGTTGGTATTAGCTATTAGGGATGGGGGGTGATATTTCCCCAGCGTAGAGGCAAAGCTTGAGTAGATAACAGATTTAAGGCTCAGACTACCGTGATTGAGACAGCAAAATTTTCTGACTCAAACTCAACTATGGATCTAGCCGTAAGTTAACTTCAGAAGTACACCTGAAGCAGCAGTCCGATAATGGAGACTTGGAGGCTCGAATAATTTTGGTTAGATTGTTGTCAGTATTAAATCAAAAGAACCCGTTTACTCACCTCCAGCGCGGCAAAGAGCGGTGGATAAGACTCCAAGATGAAATGCACCATTACCCGATAACGAAGCAGAGAAAATTGAGGCGCTTTTGCAGTATAGAACCCATTTGACATCTCTGACTCGGTTGACTTAAGGTAGCGCAAAAGCCATATCCTACTCACCATGCCGTACTCCAGCAGTCTCACCGACGAAGAATGGGAAATTCTTGAGCCTCTCCTGCCCCAGCTTTTGCCGGTGAAGAAGTAGACAAGACCCTGTGATTGGACGAAACGAGAACTGTTGGATGGCATGTTCTACCAACTTAAGAATGGCTGTAATTGGCAAGATTTACCCAAAGATCTTCCGCCATACTCAACCGTCTATTGGCACTACAAGCAGTGGCGGGATGCAGGAGCTTTTCTTGCACTGATGACCGTCTTACATGGACAAGTGCGTGAACAAGTCAAAAAAAGCCAAGTGGACAACGTTGCTGATGATTGACTCGCAAGCCGTGAAGAATATCTGCAATGCCAGTGTTGAGTCCAAAAGCTTTTGGTTTTACAACCCACATTCCGCACCCGCAACTGTCACAAGGATGGCTGGGGCTGCTCTCATCGGTGGATTAGCTGAGCAAATCACCGTTTAGCTAAGCAATAATACTTGATTCAAATAGGTATTTAGGAGAGAGTGCGCTCTAATTATCATTAATCATTGTTAATTGACAATAAGCAGAGAGAACCAGGAGTTATGCAGTTGGTACAAGAGTCAGCCAAGGAGCCGCTAAGTAGGAACGCACCGCCTCCCGAACAATACTGGCTTTGGACTCATACCAACTAATGCCAGTATTAAACCAATGCATCTCCAGGCGTAGAAACGCTCGAATCGCCAAACCAATGTGATTGCGTTGAGCACGAGAAGAACGCACTTGGGCTTTTTCAACCCCACA
>NZ_JACJOY010000092.1:0-63701 GCF_014695815.1 Trichocoleus sp. FACHB-6 | reverse complement strand
GCTATTCAAAATCCGAGGAAATGCTGAGATACTCAATTCGGCTGTTACTGCACTATCTCAAATTCTGGGATGTCCCTATTCCTCAATGATTCATAGCACCATTATGCAACGCCTAGTGCTGTAGCTCTCCCATGCGAGCAATCGGAACATTTCCTTCTTCCAGATGTGCAGCAATAGTCAATTGTCCGCTCTTGAAGGGTTACTGGGGGGAGCCGAGGACAGATGGTATGGTTTCCAGCAATTAAATAAAACCTGCCCATCTGAAGAAATTTGCTCTATATACAATCGCACCCATCTTTGACGCTGGGATTTAGTGTCTTAACAATGTCTCGTAAACACTTGACCACTTTGTCAAAACACTCGACACAGTGAAAAAATCTGCAAAGCTGTAAGCATTGCGGGTAAGCTTTCCAGTATCGGTTAGTTCAAAGGTGAACTGAAAGCGGTCTATAGAGGCGTTTGTAGGCACCTTGACTAAAGGCTTTGAGTTTGGCTAAAAGTTTCATAACGGTTGTTGAGATTTGGTAGTGCTTATCTTATGTTTCACGGAATCCGTCTATATTATTTGCAGCCTGCCCTTCCAACACTTCTATATCAGGAAGCCACGTAAGCGCTGCTGAGCTACCTCGCCCTTAGTCTAAACTCCCGTTGGTTCGCATTGGATAAAAAAACAAATTGTGGGACTTTATATAGGTAAGCGTAATAGAAAAGGGGCTAGATAATTGTGGAATCTCTGGCATCAGTTTATCGTAAATGTGTTGTTGTTATACAGATTCTTGAACGGGTTATGAAAAATTTATTCCTATTAAACGGCATATTGCCGTAGGCGAACCAATCATATTGAAAGGTTTAATAATACAAGGCATCACAATGCGTCAAATATTTTTTTGGTAAGGGTACGAGAACTTTGTCTTTTTCTAAAGAGTTAGAAAACTATATCGGAGATAGGGGGTATTTTAGCCATCATTATTAATGCCTCTCTATTGGTGTAGAAATTTTTCACTACATATTTACAATTACTAATAATTTCAATTAGAATTGCTGGGATTAGGGAGGGGTTCTATACGACTTACTTAGGGTAGCCCCTGTATATCCGGTAGTCACCCAGAGAATAGCTCTGGCTCCATCGCGGATTGATTTCTCAATCGGCTCAGGTGGGTTCCCTGTTTTTACTACTACAGGCTTAATCGCAATTCCCCGACTGCCTAAAACAATCTCTCCAATTACCCTGGCTCGGCGCATATGGTAGTCTGAGGTAATTAAATAGATGCTAGAGATCCCTTTAGCTTCCATTTCGTCAACCAGGGTGGTAAAGTTCGTGACCGTATCCAACGCCTTATAGTCCAAGCGTAGGCGACTAGGATCAACTCCAGCTTTGGCAAAAACTCGTTTGACGTAGGTTTTGTTGGTGCTACCTGAAGAAACCCAGATTGGTAAATCTGGGTTTTCACGAGCCAATTTAGCTGCAAACTTCTCACGCTCCAAATCTTTAGTGGAACCACCCAAAACTAATAATGCTTGGGGTTTAATGAAACTTTTTTCAACCTGCTTGTACCCAAACCAAAGCACTATAGGTAGGACTAGCAACAGCAACCGATAAGATTTACCTTGAGACTGAGAAGTCTTGGAAAATAATTTTCGTTGTCCGCTGGGAGAAATTTTCAGAATCATCAATCGAAAAAGCCGAGTTTAAAGTTTGGGCAAGTGCGCCCAATATGAAATTTCCCTATCCCAACAAGTGCGTCAACGGTAGATGCACTTTACTGGGAGAGAAATACTATTAGAGATTAGCAGACAACGGGACTGGCCAGACTCGAACCGGCGACCTAGCGCTTAGGAGGCGCTCGCTCTATCCATCTGAGCTACAGCCCCAACTCTAAGCCGATCATAGCAGTTGAGCGAACCATCACTCACCTATCTTTAAGCAGACCGCCAGGTTTCTTCCCAAGAAGTACCTCCTGTTTCTAATCCACATAGAGAACTGTGTGCTTTCAGGATGGTTTTCGGTTTGCTGGTGCATAGCTCTCGCAGTTCCAGGCTAAGCTCACCGTTCATGGTATCGCGACAACAGAAAACTAAACCGTTCTCTGTGGGCGCACGCAGGGGAGTTCCGGAGCGATCGCTAGTTCCTGTGAGTTCAATTTCAAAATGCTCATTTCTCGCTTGCAACTGCCAACTGCCCCAAGGCTGGATATTCCAGCTTACCTTTGAGTTCCAGGGTACAAACTCGTAGAATTTTCCACGACAATGCAAACCTATCATCGCTACAGATTCCATCCACCACAACACCCCGCGTCTACCGCCACCAGCAGTTAAGGCGATAGGTTCATGGTCAAAGCTATTACAATTCACCCAAAACCATTTTTGCGGAAAAGCGCGTCCCCAGTTTTTTTCGCTGTAAGCTGGCGCGTTGGTAAAATCGTAGCGATCGCCATTCCACTCAATCCAGCCTGTTGCTAAACCGTGAGCCATCAATATCTGCCATCCCGGTTCAAAAATCGGGAAAGAAGACAGCCATCCGGCTGTTGATTGCTGTGGTTGATTTTGATTTCCCCAACCGTACACTGGCTGAATCTGATATTCCCACCGTGCGGATGCACCCGTACCGGGATCTTGCAAAAAGCCCTGATTTAAGGTGGCTGTAGCTTGATAACCTTCTTGGACGTAAAGCTGAAATTGATTAGAGGGGAGGTAGGCGGGTTTGGTGGACAAATCAGTTTTTCCCCAGTGTCCCAAAGCTAAAACGTCCCGCGATGCCCAGAACTTGTTGACATCTGGAAAGGTGCGGCAAAGGTAGCTATCCTCTGGTCCGAGAATTTGTGCTGCACCGCCACTTTGCGGTTTGCCGCCAATGGGATCGTCAATTGAATACATGAAAGCGAAGGTATGACCGCAATCTGGTAAGGTAACGCGATAATACCAACCTTCAAAAAATCGCTGGTTGCTGCCGTCCCAATGATATCCGCTGTGGGGCGTTTGGAGAGAATTTTGCATCAATTGAATCTGTTGATGGTTTATGTTTGGTGATTATTGGTTAGTAGTAATGAACAATTGAGGATTCACGGACAGGGGCCTAGGCTGTCCTACCAACTAATAATCCACTATTTTTAACTGATTGCATTTTGAGTAGCCATCGCTCGAATGGCGGACAAGGGAACTTGATAAAAGTATTTTTGGCGGAATTGTTCTTCTTGGACAGCTCCGATAAATTGCTCAATGGCATTCTTGGCAAGACTGGGGGAAGATTCTTCTGGATGGAAACTAATCTGAAAATTCCAGTCTAGTTGTTTGACAAAAAAACCAAGATGAGATAAAGCATCAAGTCCCAGTTGGAGAGTGCGATCGCTTATTCCTAGCTTCTGAGATATTTGGTCATCGCTTGCCGTTTCTCCTGTACGGCTGAGGTATTTGGCAATTCCTACAAGTTGTAGCCAAATTTGGTCGGGTGGAATTGGTTCAGGGGGGTGATATGCGATCGCCAGTTTCCGATTTGTCTGTTGGGCGCGTCTGAACCACACTTGCAACTCATCCCAACTGCTGGGACACTCTCTAACTGGTAGGACTGACGAGTGCAAACTCACAGGCGAGGCATCTGTGCTACAAACTAAGGATTCCTCACGACAATCTAAAATCCAGTCTAGCTGGCTAGTAGTGCTTAGCGAGTGTGTTTGGGCAAGACTACGCACAGCAATCATCCGCACTTCATAATGAGGTTTTATTCCTTTAGTAGAATTTTCATAACTATTGAAATCGAGTTCAACAATTGCATCGCATCTACCTTTAGGTAAATCTTCTTTATAGTGTCCCCACCAAATACCCTCAAAACCAGTTTGGCAGGAATCATCGCAAATTTTAAACTTAGTTTTAATGTATTGAACTTTTCTACCCTTGAAGTCCTGAGTATTACTATTCCACATACTCTCAAACCAGCAGTTTTGAATCAGCAATTTTGGAACTGGGTTGCCCATACCGCAGGGTTCCAGCAATTTTAATTCGCGAAACAAATCTTTTCCTAATTCGCGCACCGTACAAACTAAATCTGCCTGTACAATTGGCGGTAAAGGAGTGCCGTCTGGGGTACCAACAGTGGCGCGTAATTGCTGATTAATTGCTTCTGTAAATAGAGGAATTTTTTGGACTGGGAGACTCAATCCAGCAGCGAAGGGATGACCGCCAAATCGATGTAATAAGTGTGCTTGTGCGTTTACTAACTGGTAGAGATCAACTTGATTAACGGAACGCGCAGAACCGCGTGCGATCGCATTTTCACTCAAATCGCCTTCTGTACTCAACAAAACAGTCGGACGACCAGTTTCTTGTGCTACTTGTCCCGCCACCAAACCCAAAACGCCTACAGCCCACTGAGGATCGCAAAGAACAATTACGCTAGTTGTTGATAAATCGAGTTGGGCTAACTTTTTGTTAACATCTAAAGCGACATCTTTTTGCAAAGCTTTGCGGCGACAATTAGCTAATTCTGTCTCTGTTGCTAACTGCTGAGTGCGTTTTTCATCGCGGCTTGTCAGCAACTCTACACAGAAAGAAGCATCGCCTTGAATGCGACTCACAGCGTTAATTCTAGGGCCAAGACCGAAAGAAATGTCAGTTGGGCGATCGCCACTTTTTTGACATAATTCTAACAGACGCGCCACCCCAGGACGATTGCGTTTTTTGAGTTGCTGTTGCAGGCGTTCAATTCCTCGCTGTGCTAGGTAGCGACAATCGCCGCTAAGTTGTACTAAATCGGCAATTAAACCAATTGCAACTAAATCCAACAAATCTTCTAAAGGCTGTTGAGGAACATCTGGCAAAGTTTCATAAAGTGCTTCTACCAACTTGTAAGCAACTGCAACACCAGAAAGATGAAACATCGGATGTTCTGGTGGTAAATAGCGGGGATTAATAATTGCTTTTACATCTGGACGTTCTGTAGGTAGTGTGTGATGATCGGTGACAATAATATCAACACCCAATTTTTGGGCATACTCAATTTCACTGATATTAGTGCTACCTGTGTCGCAAGTAACAATCAGCTTTGTTCCACTCTCGGCAAGTGCTTTAATTCCATTATCATTAAGTCCATGAGACTCAGTTAAACGATTGGGAATATAATAACTTAGTTGTAGATACTGAGCGAAGAACTGTCCTAATCCATCCCATAAAATAGAAGTAGATGTAATACCATCAGCATCAAAATCTCCCCAAATAGCAACTTTTTCACCAGAGTTTCGGGCTTCCAGTAATCTTTCTATTGCCCACCGCATTTCCTGCCCAAATTCAAATGGACTTGCAGGTTGATACAGATTTGGGTTCAAATAACCTGCTAACTGGGTTGTATCTCTAATTCCCCGTTGCCATAACAATTGAGCAGCATAATGTCCTGGTAATCCAGATGCGTAATGTTTAACTTCTTCAATAAACACCTCTGGTGGTTGAATATTTGGCTGTACTTGCCATTCGAGTTGTTGCTGTGACATTTTTCTTAAAATACCCTCATCGACCATTACCAATTTTATATTTTAGCGACTTAAACTATCAATTGTTACTGATATAAATGGCTAAATTAAATAGAGTTATTTTACAACCCTATTTAATTTTAGTGCCATGACTGCCTCAATTTCCACAGATAGCCCAACAAACCCCACGACAACTTTGCCTCAGTACAGAAGACTAGAGAAAAAGCGCGATCGCACTCATCCGTGTTAGGACGGCGAAAGGGTTTAGGTAAAATTTATTGCACGATAATCATCCAGAGGGAGACGAAAAGCGCGATCGCACTCAAATGTTGCGGTAAAAGCGATCGCATCTGCTGTTTGGCAATTTTCTGAGTTAATAGCATCGTCAACAGCAGCGAGAAAATCAGCGTCGTTCCCTGCAAAAACTCTATCACAGCCGGATGAGCCACCAACACGGGCAACCCTTCACCACTTAGCCCAAAAGTCGCCATAGTTAGCGGTAAAATCCGTCCAGCTTCACCTAAACCTAGCCGCAAATAGTGAGATAAATTTGCCCCCAAAACTAGCGGCAAATATCCATAAGCTAACTCTACAAACGAGCGAGGTTTTAGAGAACCCTTAAAAAGCAAGATTCCACCGTAAGCTAAAAAAGGCACAGCAGCAGGAATAATCAAAGCGAAAATCGATAATCCGAAATGTTGCCAAAATTGCGTTAAATCTAAATTCAACCGTAAAATTGATTGCAATTCTGGCAATCGATGCAAATAAACTCCTCCTAATAGCAACAGTAACAACGCCACTTCATAAGCCTGCGGTACATGACTTGTCCATAACTCAATTCCCGGCGGACGCAAATTTAGTTCAACTGAACGGTGCGGACAAGCTTTAAGACACGTCATGCACAGTACGCAGTCTTTGTTATCTTCCAATTGGGCGGGATGCGAGTAAACCGGACAGCCGCCAGTTTCCAAACCTTCGCCTTTTTGCGGGCCACCTTTGTAACATTGATAGGTGGTGCATTCTGCTGAACAAGTGCCTTGCTGCGCCCTTAATTCTATCATTGAAAGCTTAGCAAATAGCCCGTTCATTCCGCCAATCGGACACAGATACCGGCACCAAAACCGCCGCTCAAAAATTGCTGAGAATATCATCGCTCCGGCGGTAATTAATAAGAGCAAACAAGCCGAAAGATAAGCGGTATCTTCTAAATTCCAAAGTTCTTCCCAGAGATAAATTAGGACAAATAGCCCAAACAGAAACCATCCGCCCCACTTTTCGGCTGACTGCCGGGGCCAGCGTTTCAACTGACGCGGAAATAGCCAGAGGGAAAGCTTCTGGGTGATTTCCCCGTAAATCATAAAAGGACAAAAGGCACACCAAAGCCTTCCGACAAAGGGAAAACCTATTAATATCAAAGGCCACCACCACGCCCAGAATAAGTTTAGAGTCACATTTTCCGAACGACTCTGGGGCCCAAAAAATAATAGTCCGACGACGATGGCAAAAAAGCCGAATGTGAAGCCGTAGTTAATTCTATCCGGCCACCAGGAACTTCTGAGAAATCGCCGCAAACCGGGATAGGCATTTAAAAGGTTAACGCGAAATTGTTTTTTCTTGCTTTCAACTGACCAAAAAACTTCTTCGGTTAACTCTTTGGTGCCGGGAGACTGAACGATAGCTCGTTCTACGAGACTTTGCAATTCTTTGAGGTTGCCAGGGAAATCATACGCCTGTAAACGGCGCAAAGCTTCTGGAGTGACTGTGGGTTTGGGAATGCCTTTTGCCCGACAGAAGAGGCTAATGTAGTATTCTACCTGAGCTTCGATGTCGGCTTTTCGCACTCGTAGCGGCGGCACTTTTATTAAATGGCCTACTTGACGTTCAATTGTAGGTAGGTGTTTTTCCGCAATCATAATGATGCGAGCTTGACAAATGAGTGCTTCGGGTCTAGGGCTGAGTGAGGAATTTTCTCTCCTGCTTTTGTGTTCCTGTCCCGCAAGCAAGATGCCTGCGCTACGTTGCTGGAAACTTTCAACGGGGTTGTAGGTGTTGGTTTCCAAGAGTTGCGCTAGTTTGGGCGTGAGTTCTGGGGGCAGTTCTTGGATATTGTTGAGTATTAAGGTGCCTGTCCCTAGTGATTCAATTAGCCCTGGTTTACCACCGATGCGTCCAAATAGTTCTGCACCGCTGGCTTGTAGGGTACTACAGTCTACTTTAATTACAGGTTCGCGTCGGTTTGGGCAACTAAAGTGAATCAGGGCGGCGGTATTGTCTTTTTCTAACCCAGGTTCTCCAAAAATCAGGACTGGACGGCGATCGTAATCTGCCTGTTTAATTTGTTCTCGGAGCCTGGTAGCATAGCGGCTTTTTCCCACAATCCCGCGTTTGGCTCTAGCTACTAGGTAGGGACGCAAGGCTGTTTGACGTTCTTGTTCGTAGCTTAGCTGGGAAGATAGCTTCGCCAGTTCTTGCGCCATTTGTTGGGAGAACGCCTGAGAAATTTCCGGATATTTGGCGACTAATTCCTGAAATTGGGCGGCGGGAAGCAACCAGAGCTGGCATTCGCTCAAAGTCTTGACAGTGCGCTGCGCCTGCTGGTCTAATAGCAATTCCTGTAGGTGGATGGCGGCTCCAGGGAGGAAACTAATTCCCCAGGCTGAACCAATTTGCTCTTTGCGATCGCCTTCTAGCTGTCCTTGTCTTAAAATATAGAGTCCTTCTGGGGGCGTGTCCTCTACTACCAGGTTCGTCTGTGCTGGTACAATTTTCTCTTCTAGAACTTGCGCGATCGCATTTAATATCGGTGCAGACAGTACACCTAGTGCGGTGCGTTCTTGTAGCCATGTCACCGTATCTTGTGATGTCATGGTTGCCTTTTAAAATAATTTTCGCTTTACATTCTAGCTGTATTCTATAAACATTATTAATTTAAACACCCGATTGCGGGGATAAAATTAACTGAGATGATAGAGCCTATTAATTTCTGGGTTCCCTTAGCCCTATTGGGTTTGATTATCCTAGCTGCGATTTTCTTTAGTCGCCTCAGCAGCTAGTGCGTTCACCCTTCAGGGTGGCGCTACACAAACAAAACCTGCCAAGGCGGACTTTGTACGCGAAAGCCGCGACTAAAGTCGTCCAGCTTTCTATTCATCTGGTAATCTACCGGGATCTTACCCAGTCGGCGGCGGGGTTTCTGTCACCATTACCTTAGTTGCAGCTTCGCTGGTAATTCCCTGGGGTTGTGTTGAAGGACGACGACGTGATCGCTTATATGCCGCCCTCTCAGCTTTTTCGCGTTCGTAGGAAATCAGTCTTCCATAATATTCATGCTTGCTCAAGTTCATCGACAAGAAAATGTGCTGTCGAGTATTGCCAAAACCTTTGCGTCCAAAGAATTTTACAGCTGGAGTATTAGCAGGATCGGTGTCAACCAGCATGAACCGCACTCCATCTTCAATCATCCTTTCTATCAGCTTATCAACCAGCTTATCTCCTACACCCCGGCGCTGAAAATTTGGGCTAACTCCTAGCCAAATAATATATCCATAAGTCCAGGTTGCTTTGCTAATAACCGTTCCCAAAATGAATCCTGCTAGTTGTTCATCAATTTCGGCAACTAGACAGTATTCTGGATCGGTGTTGTAAAGCCCAATCACCTCCCATTCGTCCCAAGTCCTGTATAAATAGGGGTACAAATCGCTAGTAAAAACAGATTCTCCCAAGTGGTAAACGGGAGCCAGATCGTCGATTTCTAGATTGCGGACATATACAGAGGAGTGATTAGAAAATGCCTCATCATTTTTCTCGTCCATCATAACTTTTGAAATTGTTTATCTTTTACAGATAAACTTCCTGAATATTTGCGATATTTAGCAGCAAATCTCTATTAATGGGATTTTCTTCGTCAGTACGAAGGTGCGTTGCGATCGGGACGCGATCGCAACGCACCGCAAAATTACAGTCACCGCAACGATTAGCAGATTCTAGAACTTGTGGAAAGTCAACCCCATCCTGGTAGCGTTGCAACCATTCTGTTAGCTGCGTCAACAGGTGTTTTAAATCTTTTTCCGTTTGCTCGTGCTTTCTAGCGTTGTATTGTATCTTAATGCTTTTTGGCTCAGGTTGAGACTGAACAAACCAGTAAGTCATAGAAACTTGTTCAACCAAATAATCGCTTGTTTCTGTCAAAACATAGAGATAAAGACGTGTTTGCCAATCTGCTTCTAACCATTGCCGCTTTTTCGGTTGAAGATGGGTTTTCCAATCAAAAATCTGAGCATTTCCCACATCTTCAATTAACAAATCATAGATAACAGTCAGCAAATATCCCTGAAAATTCAGTGTCCGGCAATGTTCGCTTTGACGAAATGTCGAGTCTGTTTTCAAAAGTTCGGGTGCTGCATTCAACAACGCATTCACCCAGCGTTGTAGTTGCGCGTCTTCCTGCACCAGCGATTCTACTGGCAATCCAAGTTCTCGCTGCTGCATCAACAAGTGAAACCGACTACCCCAAGTCAATCTTTCTTGTTGTTCTGGATGGGTGGGAGAACTTAGTTTGTCTAAGTAGATGTGTTGAAATCTTCTTGGACAAGTTTCTAATAAATTCAGTTGTCCTTGAGATAGCCGTAACAGGGTTTCTTGATTTAATTGCATTTTTATTTATTGCTTGTTGTCCCTGGCCATTTTGTAGTCTCGCCTCTGATTGACTAAGAACACAGGCGGGATACCTCTACTACTTAATGACTTTTGTTAGTACAAAAACACTACCTTCATTGCCTCGACCTATCCGCAAATCGTTGTCGAGATAAGTAATATCCAGCCAACCTTTTTGGTCGCGGCTTTCGATACTAAAATCTAAGGCGAGAAAATTTTTCCCACTTTCAATTTGCTGGATAAAATCAGAGGGTGAGTTGTAGCCGATTAACCGCTGTAAACCGGAGATGGAACGCTCAAATTTTACTAATACGCGGCGTTCAGAAACCGGGTCAAACCGGGCGGTAACGCTGACTATGCCTTCGAGATAGGGTAAGCCGTAAACTTCAGCAATATTGTAAATTTTGGCTGATTTTGCCCTAATACATTGATAGATTTGACCAAGTTTAAGCAATGGAACCTGGTCAATGTTTAATAAACCGCGACTGGTGGTATAAAGCAGCCGCCAATTGCCGTCTAGTAAGTCAGCCGCCTCAACCGGACGGGGTGTGGGATTTATGTCTTCCAATTGGGCAACGGCGGCGAGAATGGCTGTTTTGTCGGTTTCTGTCGCCAGCAGTCCGCGATTTTGAAAAGCGATCGCTTCCAGTAGTGCTGCTTTCCTCATTATGACCTTACACTTGCGTTGCGTGACACTACCATCAGCTTAGCCCTTGTTTTTCCAACCAAACTGACACCCTCGTCTTCATTTTTGATAAGTTTAGTAACGCTCACCTTGACACAAAAGGGATGATCTAGCAGCGATCGCCATTCTCCGAATGGTAAACTCAATATGTCTAGTTAGCGACCCTGGCTCTTATCCTCTTATGTCCGACCCTAAGTTTTACAATCCGTCTCTGCGCGAAGAACCGCGTCATCAACTGGCTGGTATCATTCCGCTACAACAAGAACCTTCAATTCTCGACTGGCTGGAATCAACAGGGCGGCTGTTGGCGCGTGAAGTCGTAGAAGACACATTTATGGATGACGATGAAGAAATCGCCGACCTGATGACGGTCGATGATGGTGCTTACGATGACCTAGACGATGATGATGATGTCGTCGAGGTCGAGGATTAATAGTCAGCACATAAGAATTCAGGCTTCAGGAGGCAAGAAAAACTTCTGGATTCTGAATTTAGGCTTCTGAATTTTGGTGTGAGAAGTGAACTAAAAATCTGTGGACGCTAAATTATTTTCCGATCGTTCGTTAAAGTTCTCAGGAACGAGCCTACTAGCATTGCTGGCGGTTGGGCTGAGTGTGGGAACGCTGATTTTCGATTGGCAAGCAGGTTATCTGGCAGCGCTGGGCATTTCTATGAGTTTGCCCCTGTGCCTGTGTGCTGTAGTGACGGCGGGATTAGGGTACTGGGCAGTACCCCTCCTGCAAGCATTGAAAACTGGTCAATTTATTCGTGAAGATGGCCCCCAAACTCATCTGAAAAAAGCAGGCACCCCAACGATGGGGGGCTTGTTTTTTGTGCCTGTGGGTGTATTTGTGGCTTTGATTTGGTCTTGCTTAACTGTAGGGGTGCAAGAGCTTGCGCCTGTAATGGCAGTATCAATTGTAACTTTAGCATATGGAACAATTGGCTGGGTTGACGATTGGCAAGTAATCAGACTCCGCTCGAATAAAGGCATCTCGCCCCGGATGAAACTGGGTTTGCAGATTGGGGTGGGCGTGCTTTTTTGTACGTGGCTGGCTATAAGTCAACCTGCGGGAATTACAACTATCTCGTTGCCTTTCAATTTAGCTTTACCTCTGGGGCTGTTGTTCTGGCCTTTAGCGGTTTTTGTTGTGGTGGCGGAGAGTAATGCTACAAACCTCACGGATGGTTTGGATGGACTAGCGGCGGGAACGTGCGCGATCGCTCTAGTTGGACTTGGTGCTATAGTTGCCCCAATCTCGCCCAGTCTGATGATTTTCTGCGCCTGTATGAGTGGCAGTTGTCTGGGCTTTTTGGTTCACAACCGCAACAAAGCCAGCGTTTTCATGGGCGATACAGGTTCCCTGGCATTGGGAGGCGCACTCTCAGCAGTTGGGCTTCTGAGTAACAACCTCTGGGCGCTATTCATACTCAGCGGGATTTTCTTTGTGGAAGCAATTTCGGTAATTGCCCAAGTTAGCTACTACAAAGCCACCAAAGGCCCAGATGGCATCGGCAAGCGCTTGTTTAAAATGTCTCCGTTCCACAACCATCTAGAACTGAGTGGCTGGAGTGAAACGCAGATTGTAGGGGTGTTTTACCTGATTAACGGTGTCTTAGCTTTGTTAGGTCTGGTGCTGCATTAAGGGCTAAGGACTAGGGGCTAGACATCACAAAACTCGTTCTTTGGGGTGATGCCTGGAGAACGAGAATTTTTTTATAAAATAAATATAAAAATAAGTATTATTATTAATGGTGTAATTTGTATAGTCTAGAAGTCCGATCAAATAGCTGTGAAAAAAGTTCGCTACATTGAAAAAATAGCGGCAAAAAAACACTAATGCCAGCAAAACTGTAAAGAAAACGTAGCGGCAAGGAAACAACAATGTCAGCACAATTATTACTGGTAGACGACGAACCTGGATTGCGCGAAGCAGTCAAAGAGTATCTGCAAGATAGTGGTTTTAAGGTTCAGGTTGCCAGTAACGCTACTGACGCATGGCAGATGTTGCAGAAGAACGTACCGGACTTAGTGATTTCGGACGTGATGATGCCCAAGGTGGATGGTTATCAGTTCCTCAAGCAGTTGCGGGAAGATCCTCGGTTTAAGAGTCTTCCAGTCGTGTTTTTAACCGCCAGAGGCATGACAAGCGATCGCATACTAGGTTATCAAGCTGGGTGCGATGCCTATCTTCCCAAACCTTTTGACCCGGAAGAATTAGAGGCAATTGTCAAAAATTTGCTGGAACGTCGCACAACAGGCGCAAACACAGCAGGCGGTGGCAACGATATTGAAGATATCAAGCTTCAGATTGCCGCCATCAGGGGAATGTTAGAAGATACCAATCGCATTGTGCAAACGCCCCCACCCATCCGCATCGACTTGACTCCTAGAGAACAGAGTGTTTTGGACTTGGTGGCGGAAGGATTAATGAATAAAGAAATTGCCCGTCGTCTGGAAACCAGCGTCCGCAACGTCGAGAAGTACGTCAGCCGCTTGTTCAGTAAAACTGGAACAAATAGCCGCACCGAGTTGGTACGGTATGCCCTGGAACATGGCTTAACTAGGTAATGAATTGTCCCTTTCTTCGTTATCCAGGCTGCCGCCCGGATAACGAGGAATTGGCCCGCGCAGGCTGGCGTTGTTCGTGTGCGGGAGCTTCTAGTCGTTCGGCATCTGGAAAACTGAGCGATCGCTATCCTTCTTATTAAGAAACCTTGCGTTAATTGAAGAAACTTGTCCTTTTCTCATTGATCCCTTAAGGTTACTGATATCTTTATTAAACAGATTCGTAATTTAAAAGAGAAAAAAATGAAAGTTTCACAATCTTCTAACCACTTGGGTCAATCAGTTTCTCTGGCTATCCTTTTGGTGATGATGAGCGTTAGCGTCACCGTTCTGATGCTGATGCAAAGTAGCAATTTTTAATAATAATTTTTCATTATTCCTGATTCGGGCTATGTGTGCCGCTCCTTAGTGAGCGGCATTTATTTTATAAACTATAAAAAATATCTTACTTTGGGAAGAGGCAATAATTTATTGATTAGCTGGAAGCTTATTTAATCAATTAGGCGTAATGCGATCGCAATTTAAACAATACTTTTTGGTTAACCCTTGATCCCCCGCCTTAAAAAAGGCGATTAGCTATCTTCTTGGATTAAATATCACTAACAGAGAGAATTGCTTAAAAAACCCGTTTTCCCTATCAAAAACGGGTTTCTTGATATTTAGTTTTAATTGATAATCGTCTTTTCCCCAGCCCCCAGCTTTCCTACAAACGTTGAAGCAAGCTCAAACCGTGGGTATCAGTGCCGCAAGTGTTTAGCAAACGATAGGTAGTAGCCAATTGTATTGCCTCCGTGGTTTCCTTGGGGCTGGGTTTCCAGGGGCTAGGGTTATTGTAAGCATAGTAGGTTTCCATGCCATCAATACCTATTTCAGCAGCCGCTCTTACGAGTTCAGTGGCCCGAAGGCGATAGCGGGATGGGTGCGCCAAAACCGCCAAGCCACCAGCTTGATGAACCGCAGTAATTACATTAGCAGCTTCAGCATCACTTCCTCTGGGTGCCTTGCCTTGTAAATACAGCTGCATTGCCGGATGTTCTGGGTCAAAGGCATAGCAGAGGATGTGGACTTCTATTTCCAGCAGCTTAGAAGTAATTTCCGCACCAGTCCACAGGTGCGGAGCGTCCACTTTAGAGTGATCAAATACCTTATCTAGCCAGCATTGAGCCGCTTTGTAACCACGAACAGAGTGATGATCGGTTATAGCAAGACCTTTGAGATCGAGGACGACTGCCTGCTCTATCAACTCTTCTGGCTTCAGCCTACCATCAGAGCAGATGGTGTGCATATGGAAGTTATAGGAAGTGGGACAGCTATCAGCCTGAATTGTCTCAAAGACCTCCCGAAGTGCTGTTGTATTTTGCGCTGGGGGATGGGGTGAAGCAGAATGAACAAGATTAATCGCCATAACCTCAAATGAGTCGTGCGCTTTCATTGATAATTGTTAACAATACCCTAGCAAAACTAAACCAGGATAGGTTGAAAAAAGTTAGGAGATATGAATTATAAGTTAGGAATTTAGAAAATTTTTCTGTTATACACTTGAGGCTGAGCTGAGTGTTGAGTGCTGAATTTTGAATAGAGAGAATTTCTTCTAAACTCAGCACTCATAACTCATGAGTCATAAGTCTCCTTGGTTGCGAACTTTCCAAGCCATTTCTAGGACTTGAGTCCAGCGCTTTTGCAGCTGCTTAGGGGTGCATTTGAGCGAGCGCGCAATCTCTTGATTGTCCATTTGAGCCTGTTTTAGCTGCAACAACTGCTGCTGTTCCGGGGAAAGCTGATTATAAAACTCTTCCCACTGAGTAGAGGACATTCCCAGCTTTTGGTCAAGGTCGGCACCCAACCATTGATGCACCAGTTGCCAGTTGTGCTGACGAGCGAATTTCTCAACGTGGTACTTGAAGCGCTGTTGCAGGTAGTCACGCTGGCGTGAGGTTAGACCCAGAAACTCGTCAATTTCAGGAGCGGAAAGGTCTTGCAGTTTTAAGGTAAGGTAATTTACGCAGTCTTGTTGACCTTGAGATTCTAGGTATTCTATCAGCTCAATGATGACGCGATCGCGCAAAACAGCTTCCGCTGGGTCAACTGTATCCGCAACTAATTGCGATCGCACTTGTTGCATTGCCGCTGACCGACTTTGCGTTTGAGCATCCTCACCCTTGGGAAACTCCACCGCCTGTTCAATATCCATTGTCGTCTCAGAGGGCAAGCGACGAGCAAAACTCTGCGCCCGCAGCACAATCAGCTGCTGGCTGGTGCGATTCGGCAAATTAATCCGCCGCTTGGCATACTGTTCGCTGAACGCCATATACTCCGCCAATTCCAACTGAGTGCGCGGCGTATAGTCTGCCCCAAGCTGATTTTCCCGCCGGAAAGCTTTGATAGACTCTACATAAAACTCTTGCAAGAAGTCCTCAATCAGGTTGTAGCGAGCTTGAAAACCTAACTGAGATTGAGGCGCTACCACATAGCGATAAACCATAGCACTGAGATTGCTGTGCAGTTCCACGCGACCGCGTTTAGAACCTAGTCGGTAGTACGACAGACACTTTTGCAACCGATGACGCGCTAAGTTTAGCTGCCAGGAACTGATTTCGCCTGAAGTTTGAATACGGGAACTCTTGTGGCAAATCCGTTCCACCTCCAGTGCAATCCTGCTCGCAACTGCCTGAACGTGCCTAGACATCACTTTGATTTCAGACCGCAGTTCCTCTACTAAAAGCTCTGTTAAAGTTTGCGAATCGAATCCTAACAATTGCTCAGCCGAATTAAACGTATTGTCAGAAGTTTGGCTGAGAGAATTTATAGTAGTCATGGTGAAAGCCCCTGGCGGTGGTAGTAATTAAAGTCAACTAGAGGCGCTCTTAAACGGTGCAAAAGTTTTGAGTAATATCAGGCAGTGCCTGCGATTGACCGTTTCAGCTCTCTATATTTAGACTGTAGAGGCTTGCCGTTAGACACCGGGCAGCTTGTGTGTTACTACGTTTATCTAACTAAGGAGACTCTTGATGCTCTCCAGGGATGAAAAGCCGCTCCAAAAAACCTAAAACCCTTGCTGTGCCTAAACTACAAGCCCCGCAGAACATCGGTGCATGACCGTTACCGTGGGGCATATATAGTCAGTGTTTAGTAGACAATTCACAAACTGGGTTGGTGGTAGTTTTTAGTCCGAAGTTCCCGTTTTTTCGGTTGTAGTTTATGATTTATCGTCCACAGTGGGATTTTGGATGGCGATTTTGAATAAATTAGCGATCGCCTTTATCTAATCAAATTAACTGACCGATGTCGCCCAAGCCGTAGCAGCCTCCCATCCCAGACCCTTCCGGACGATTACAGGTTCCTGTTCGGTCAAATCTAAAATTGTGGAAACCTCGAAGCTTACTTGAGAATCATCATCCACAATTACGTCTACCAAATTGTCCAATTGGTCAAACAGTTCCGCCTTCTCCAAACCCACTATCGGCGTATCCCCATTTTTGTCTGATAAATGTGCTGACGTGGAAATAATTGGATTGCCCAATGCCTGCAACAGCGACTGGCACACTATATGATCGGGAACCCGAATGCCTGTAGTTTTGCGTTTAGGGTTCATTACCAGTCGGGGTACTAACTTGGTGGCAGGTAGCACAAATGTGTAGGGGCCTGGGATTAGATTCCTCATAATGCGGTAGGCGGCATCGGTGACTATGGCATATTGGGCAATGTTAGACAGAGACGGACACAGGAACGTCAGGGGCTTATCATTCGATAGCTGCTTAATCCGCCTCACCCGCTCCACAGCTGACTTAACGTTAATGTCACAGCCAATCGCGTAGACAGTATCTGTGGGATAAAGGATTACAGCACCATCTCGCATTGCCTTTACTATTTGTTCTATTCGACGTGTTTGGGGTGTATCAGGATGGATGGTGTAGATGGTCGCCATGAAAAATTAGCTCTCTCGCACTTAGCTTATATTTAGTTACCAGTTATTATTCTCGTCCCTAGTCAGAGGCTAGGAACGAGACTGTGGGAGGCGGGAGCCTCCAGATTGTTGAAAATGGTGCAAATTTTCAGTTTATTTAAACCTCAAAACCCGTTTAACAGATAATTTGGTTAAAGCCCCTGACTCTTCATTACTCTATGAACAAGCTAGCTTATCTAGAATGTCCGACGGGAATTGCTGGTGATATGTGTTTGGGGGCGCTCGTAGATGCGGGGGTTCCCTTGGATTACCTGATAGAAAAGCTTGATGGTTTGGGGATGTCCCACGAGTACCAGTTACGAGCCGAAAAAGTCCATCGTAACGCCCAGCAAGCCACCAAAGTTCACGTAGATTTGAGTGTTCTGGATAATGGCAATGGAAGTCAGCACCAAGCACATCACCATCACCATCACGAGGACGATGCACATCACCATCACCACCACGAAAATGCTCATTCCTCGACGCGGCGCTTGCCAGAAATTGTGCAGTTAATTAACGCCGCCGGGTTGCCTTTACGGGTGCAAGCATCGAGTCTGGCGGTGTTTCGACGGCTGGCAGAGGCGGAAGGGGCGGTTCACGGTATTGCTCCGGAAGAGGTTTTATTTCACGAGGTTGGGGCTACTGATGCCATTGTAGATATTGTGGGTACTTGCTTGGGTTTGGATTGGTTAGGGATTGACGAACTATATTGTTCGGCACTTCCCACTGGTGGCGGTACGGTCAGGGCATCTCATGGTGTGATGCCAGTGCCAGTACCAGCGGTGCTGAAGTTGTGGGAATCCCGCCAGGTGCCAGTTTACAGTAATGGTATTGACCGGGAAATGGTGACACCGACTGGGGCCGCGATCGCAGTTACTCTTGCAACCAGTTTTGGTTCTCCGCCACCAATGACTATTCTGCGTGTTGGTAATGGTGCTGGTTCTCGCCAGTTATCGATTCCCAATATCCTGCGTCTCTGGATTGGGGAATTCACAGGCGAGACGCCTGCGCTACAGGCTGGGGATCTCTCTACCCCAATCTCTATTCCTCAGTCCCCTCAATTAGAAATGATTTCGGTGCTGGAAACGCAAATTGATGATTTGAATCCCCAAGCTATCGGCTATGTGTTTGAGGCACTTTTTGAGGCTGGCGCAGTAGATGTTTTCACTCAATCAATTGGTATGAAAAAGTCCCGCCCTGGCGTGTTGCTGACGGTTATCTGCCATCCAGACCATTTAGCTGCTTGCGAAGCCGTTTTGTTCCGCGAAACGACTACACTGGGCATCCGGCGGCTGATGCAGCAACGTTCCATCTTGCAACGGGAAATTCAGCAGCTTGAAACAGATATTGGCTTAATCCGCGTCAAGGTTGCTTGGAGTGGTAGTGATGGAGAAAGAGCGATCGCTAACGTACAGCCTGAATATGAAGATTGCGCGGCTTTGGCACGGGCTAACAACCTACCCTGGCGCGAGGTGCATCAACTAGCGCTGGATGCTTGGTATAGTCAGCACCGAGCCGCTAGGGGCTGGTGACAGTAGCCCAAAATAACAAATAGGGTGGACGATGGCCACCCTATTAATAGCTTATTGAGTTTTGGTTTAACTCCAGAGGCTGCTAATCAATAGCATCAGCCGCTTTATCTACAGCCCGTTTGGCACTGTCAAATACGTTCTTGCCTGCGTCTTTGCTATTTTCCTTAACGTTGTCAGCTGCCCGCATTGCTTTTTGATTCACTTCAGAGGCATTTTGCTTAACGTTGTCAGCTGCGCGCATTGTTGACTTATTCGCGTCAGCGGCGGCATCCTTAGTATTGTCCTTGATATTGTCAATTCCCTGCTGTGTTCCCTTAGAGAAATCACGAGCTGATTTTTGAGCTTTGTCGCCAGCATCTTCGACATTTTCCTTCACATTCTTACCGAAATCTCTGGCGTTTTCACCCTTCTTATCAAGTATCCGCTTGGTGTTTGTTCCTACATCTTCAGTTTGGTCAATGACGTTACGCTCAGCGTTATCTATCAGACCTTTTGCCTTGGTTTCTGTACCTGAGAAGTCTTTTCTGGGATCTAAATCGCTATAGTCGTTCATCCCCCCTTTATATTCAGATGTTACGGCACCTGAAGGAACTTCATGTCTTATTTGATCTGCGGTTTTTCCTGGGGCTGGGGTTTTTGCTTGCGCTCCACCGTTGCAAGCGGTGCTAACAAACATGATGATTACCGACAAGAAGACGGTAATGATTTTGCCCAAATTGATGTTTTTAATTCGTGCAATTATTCTGTCCATAGAAAAGCTCCTTTTTTTGTAGAGTTAATAGTTGTTAGCTAGAGGATTTTAGATTTTGAAATGATTGCTTTCTCAAAATCTAAAATCCTGAGCTTACTTGTGCAAAGCAGGGTTGCTTTGGGTTTCTGGTCTTGCACCAGCCTCATCTGCCTTATCTTTGACAAATTCGGTAGCTTCTTTAAACGTTTCCCCAACTTTCTCCAGACGATTTCCTACTCGTTCACCTAAGTCTGGATTACGCTGATTTAGCCCACCGGGTTCAGGCTGCACAAAATCTTTGGCGGTTTTTATTGGTAGTTCGTTCTCTTTGGCTATTCTACCCGCTGGTGTCTCTGCGCCTGGGTAAAGTATTTCAGAATCTTTATTGGTGGCAATTAGTTGATTGAATGTATTAATCTCAGCGCGATTTGGCTTGGCTGTTTGATTCTTTACAGATGGATCAGTAGACATTTTGTAGTTTGTGTACCCATCTCCACCATTTGAGTGCGGGTTGTTGTTACCTCCCATTTGCACCGGAGGATTACTTGGACGCGCACCTAAATTGTCACCGTTATTGCAAGCTGTGCTTACCATGAGCAACACACCTGCGAAAAAGATGGTCACTATTTGACCAAAGCGTAGTTTTTTAAAGAAAGTAGTTAAGTGTTTCACACACCGCCCCCAACAATTTTTACCAACTGTTGTAATTAATACAAATAGCAGCGCGATCGCTCATCTAGCGAAGGTCACATTCTGGCAGCGACTGCAAGCCAATCGTATCTAACTCTAGAGAGATTCACAAGAATTAGCCAAAAGTGCGTATCTAGTTGTCAGCAGCGCCCCTAAGAAAGCTAAATCGCTGTCCTAGTATACAACTTGGCTGATTTATCGCTCTATTGGAAGTATAGTTGCCAACACCTATTTGTGAGGGTCTGGAGAAATTAGATCATTAGCTAGAGCGCAAACAAGGTCTATAGTTCGCCAATGCTGGCAAAGTGTAAGGATGACTTTGCGATCGCTACCTGTTTCCAAAATCACATTCTCGCTACCAATCCCCACCCGTTATGCTCTTACCCTAGGATCAGGTATCTGCTGCAATTGACTACTCAATTTAGAAGCCGATGAAAAAAATTTGGTCAACTCTAAAGCCATACTTGCGCTGGGTAATTCTCGGCGCGACGCTGTTTTTTTTAGCGAAGGCTCTGAAAGACAACTGGCGAGAGGTTGCAGCAATTCAGATTACTGGTAACGGATGGACTTGTTTAGCGATCGCGTTTTTAATTACCTTACTTGCTCATACTTGGTCTGGATGGGTATGGAGCTGGATTCTGCAATCCTTCCGCCAACCTGTTCAACCCCGATGGGTCATCCAGGTTTATCTCAAAACCAACCTTGCTAAATATTTACCAGGAAATGTCTGGCACTACTACGGGCGCATCGTGGCGGTGACATCGCATGGTGGCTCTTTAGGTGCAGCAACTCTCAGCGTGGTACTAGAACCTCTGCTGATGGTTGCAGCAGCTTTGCTAATTGCCTTGATAGGTAGTCAAGCCCCAATTTTGGGCTTGCAAATTCTCAGTTTGGCTGTCATTTTGCTTGGCGTTCATCCCCGGATTTTGAACCCACTGATGCAGTTGGCGAGCAAGTTGAAGGGAAAAAGAAAAATAGAACCACCCACAACTCCACAAGCAGAGGCAATAGGATTCCCAGCCCCCAATCAAGAGTCCCCGATTCAACAAAAAGAAACCTCTTTTCGCATAGAACGCTATCCGCTTTTACCATTGTTGGGAGAAATTGGCTTTTTGTTATTGCGCGGTACTGGCTTTTTGTTTGCGATGCAGGCGCTTGTGGCTATCAATTCCAGTCAAATACCAATGCTGTTAAGTGCTTTTAGTCTGGCGTGGCTTTTGGGCTTAGTTGTACCGGGCGCTCCTGGGGGGATTGGGGTATTTGAAGCAACTGCTTTGGCACTCTTGAGGCAACAGTTTTCTCCCGCTATTCTTATTAGTGTCGTTGCTTTGTTCCGCATGGTAAGTGTTTTGGCGGAAGTAGCAGCTGCGGGACTAGCATCGTTGGTGAAAAATTAAAAATGAAGAATCCCCATTTTTAATTTTAAATTTACTCATCCGTTATTGGAGGCTCTGCGATCGCTTCATTCGCTGCTTCTAGCTCGGCATTCATTTTCAATTGAGAAAAAACCCGGTATACCTCCACAGGCTTATCCGACTGATATTCTTTTCTATGTTCTTGCATTTTTATTAAATTGTATTGCACATTTTCTCCATAAATCGCAAATGTTATATTGAATATCTCAAAAAAACTAATTACCCACTTGCAATCTTCTTCTGGATAGTGCATATAATACTGAATTAATTCAGCAATGCAAGTTTCCAAATGGGTGCGAGAGTTTTTTGATATTAAAATAACTTTTAATAACACAATCACTAAAGTCAAGGGATTCCCCTGAGACATCAACAAACCAAATAGCGGCGATGGTTCTTGATGATTTTCAGTTGTTAAATACTCGATAACCCGATTACAGGTTCGGAGCATTATCGCATCATTCAAGACATTTTCGTTATGACTATTATATAATCTGTCTAATTTTTCAGATAATTTGGTTCTCAGAACTTCGACAAAATTTGGGTTTTGTACTGAAAAAATCAAGTACTTTTTTAAGCTTTGCTTAAAATCTTGATAGGGAAGTTCTTTCGTTTGGTGTTTAAAAATATTGGCCAGATTTTCATAACTGAATGGCCCTCTTTTAGCTACAATTGCCTTGATAAGACGCAGAACCTCATCTCCCAGTCCAGTCGGGTTTTTCGGCAATTGTTCTCTACCTATCGCCGATTGCGATCGCGCCGTATACATCGCCAGATCAAACTTAAACTTGTCTTTTAGCTCTTGCGATAGCACTCTCGCAGCTTCCCGCTGTTCCACCGGGTTTTTGAGATCGGCATACTGAGGTACTAATAAATAAGAAGTATAGCGCTGGCTCCAGTGTAAGTTGTCACCATCTTCGTATCTCGCCGCAAATAATTTTAACTCTTGATAGTCTTTGCTTTTAATAAAATTTGCTAGCCAAAGTCTCAGTCTACTTAAATTATGAGACAGAGTTTTTTTGCTAATTAGCAAATTATCAAATGAATGGATTAACTCTTTTATAGAGCTATAGTTTCTGGTTGTCTCCCAATTATTAATGAGAATATAACAAGACCGCTTCAGCGTATTTCTAAACTCTTCCTCGTTATTAGAAAATATAATTTCTGACAGCGATTTTATGGCTATAGCATTAATAGGATTACTATCATAATAAATAAATAATCGCTTAAATTCCAGTAAAACATCTTCTGGAGGCCAGTGCTGAACTATCTCCAATAAGAAGCGATATATCATGTCTTGACTAGGCAAAATTTCGCGCTCTGACTGATTAGAGTTGACGCGAGCCTTAGTTTGATACCCATCTGATAGAAGATCCCCGATCATTCCAGCACTTTAGGACTATTGAGTCCTTCCTTAGAGTATGAAAAGATAAAGTAAATAGCACCCGTCGTCACAGAGTAATTGCAGTTTATCCTATTTTCTCTGGCTGCAATAGCCAGAATTGAAAATAATTTTCAACTGTTAGGGATCTTGCGATCGCGACCTAAAGCGGTTAATTTCAGCTTGTAATTCCTCAAGTTGACGCCGCAGTGCTTCCACGTCATCAACTGGTGCTTCCGAGGGAACATTCACCGCTCCCGACGCTCCTTTACGCTGGTAATTCCCCCTACGAATTTGACCATACTCCTCGGATGTTGCCCAATTTCGCAAGTGGTAGACACGTTCAACTGTAAATGGGTGGGTAACAAACCAGCCTTGACCTCCGTTATAAAGTAAAAATTTGTACACTTGATTTAATCCATCTTGATCGAGTTCTTGATACCTCTCTGATTGGCGAATAAATTCATCTAAACTTGCTTCATTCACATAACGCATACTCCCACCTGAGAGTTTCATCATTTTGTTCATTACTGGATTAAGGTCATCTATTACTAAAAGAGCTGCCCTATCTGCTGATAATTCAGCTTTTCGGCTCCATTCATAAAAAGCCAAAATTAAACCACTGCTTAGCAAATTGCTAAAGCCAAATGTCGCATTACCTATATAGTTAATGGTTCGCAGCGCCCAAATTGCCATTTGAGTTAAAGTCGTATGACCGCATTTAAGATGTCCTAATTCATGAGCAATTACTGCTCGAATTTCTACTTCGTTTAGCAGGTCTAAAAGTCCAGAATTTAGGATAATAAAAGGGCGTTCTTCTCCAATCGCTCCAGCGTTAGCCTCTGGAGTTTGAGAGATGAACAACAATGGCTCTGGGTAAATGTCCAAATCGCGTACACATTCCCGAAATATCCCGTAAATGGTGGAATACTGGCGCGGCCCCACCTGAATACTATTCCCCATCTGATAAACAAACTGCGGACGCTCAGAGAAAAATTCGACAAACTTGCGAGCCACAAGGTCAAATCCAGGTACGCTGCGTAAAGTTTCCTCGGCTTGTCGGTCGAGGGGGTGTCTAAATGCTTCGCTGGAAATTCCGGTATAAGTAGGCATACTAATCAACTCTTATACAGCATTTTACTGAAACTATGAAAGCTTACCAATAAACTAATCAAGTCTTGATCTACATTACATTTAAACGCGATTACGGATGCAGCCAAACAGCCCCAGAAATATCTTTAGAAGCAAACAACCAACTAACCCCTGAAAAAAAATCATAGTCAGAAGTTACTATATGTAGCATAAATAACCTTAAAAAGTTATTTGCATATGAATTCTGGGGTTCAGCTTGGCTTCTATAGGTTGCCCCCCTTTTAAATGTTGTTCAACAATAGCGGCTACATCCTGGGGGTGAACTCGACAGTACCAAGTTTCTTCCGGGACAATCCGCACCGTAGGGCCACAGCTACACTGTCCTTGGCAACCGCTCCCCTTTACCGTAACTCCTGGTACTTCCTGAGCCTCAAAAGCGGCTAACACTTCGGCGGAGCCATGTGCCAGACATGAGCGGTACTGGCAAACAAATAGGCAACGCTGCTGTTGTTCTAAAGAATTTTCTGGTGCAATATTTTCCAATTTCCCCTGTCCGCTCTTGTATCCCGAATGATTATTGATCCATATTAACTTCACCCTACTCGTTCAGTAGGGACAGGTTTTGCTAGTGTTTGAAAGGAGTCTAGCGTCTTTCTCTTGTAAATTGCTAGAAAAGGGAACATTTTAATGAGCTATCTTGAAACCGCTGCTGAATTTTACGGCGAAGTGGCACAGACACCAGAAGTTGGTTTATGCTGCGTTCAAAGCAGTCCGCTACAATTACCAGGACTGAAAATTCCGCCCCAGATGCAGGAGATGAATTATGGCTGCGGCACTACTGTCCATCCGACGGAACTGGCTAACTCTCCGAGTGTGCTATATGTAGGTGTTGGCGGTGGCTTGGAAGCGCTGCAATTTGCCTATTTTTCCCGACGAGTTGGTGGGGTAATTGCCGTCGATCCAGTAGCAAAAATGCGCGAAGCTGCTGCTAAGAACCTGAGAATGGCTTCTGCCCAAAACGCCTGGTTTGACCTCAGTTTTGTAGAGATTCGGGAAGGCGATGCTTTCGCCTTACCAGTACCAGATGCCTCAGTAGATGTAGTTGCCCAAAATTGTCTTTTTAATATCTTTGAGCCCGCCGACTTGAATAAGGCGCTTCAAGAAGCCTATCGGGTATTAAAACCGGGTGGCAGGCTGTTAATGAGCGACCCCATTGCTACTCGTCCGATTCCATCCCATCTTCAGAAAGATGAAAGGTTACGGGCAATGTGTTTGTCTGGTGCTATGACTTACGAACAGTATACTCAGCAATTAATTGATGCTGGGTTTGGTCAGGTAGAAATTCGCGCCCGTCGTCCATATCGGCTGCTGGATTCTGCTACCTACGGTTTGCCGGAACCTTTGCTTTTGGAAAGTTTAGATTCTGTCTCTTTTAAAGTCCAAATTCCTGAAGATGGTGCCTGTATTTTTACAGGAAAAACAGCAATTTATGCTGGTTCTGAAGAGTTTTTTGATGACTCGAATGGGCATATACTTCATCGTGGCATTCCAGCAGCCGTGTGCGATAAAACGGCGGGAAAACTGGGAGGATTAATGCCAAATGAAGTATTAATTACTGATTCAACTTGGCACTATACTGGCGGCGGTTGCTGTTGATATAGGCTGCAAACATATTCCGAATCCCTCCCCAACCGGGTTGGGGAGCGAGCTTTTCTGCTCTCGTTACTATTACGGCTTGGGAGGCGATCGCTTCCGCCTTATTGGTTGGTGCAAGGTTTAGGATAGCTAAAGAGTCGTTTCAACAAAACTTGATGGTTAACCTAAAACCGATCGCACCAGCTTCTATTTCTTCTAGTTTTCATGCTCTTTCTGACCCTCTGCGGCTTCAAGTCATAGATTTGCTGCGATCGCAAGAGCTATGCGTGTGCGAACTTTGCGAGAAATTAGGGGTTACGCAGTCTAAACTCTCTTTTCACCTGAAAACACTCAAAGAAGCCGAACTCGTGCGATCGCGTCAAGAAGGGCGCTGGATTTACTACAGTCTGAACCTCCCCCAATTTGTCCTCTTGGAGCAGTACCTCGCCGAGTACCGTACAAAAGCTGTGATGTTGCCCGCTCGCTCCTGCCCTGACTAGCCTTCACCCATCAACTTTTTTAATAAGGTTATTGTCTCCAATGCCTTCCCTACTACTTGACAAATCAATTTTTTTTGAAATGATATAGGTGTACCCCTAAAATATGTAATCGGGGCGAGGGCAATGGACATAACAGCAAAGGGTTCGGCTATCCGGCTAGGTATTCTTGCTTTGACAGCTAGTGTCGCTGCGACACTAAACTCATGTACTTCAGCCCCATCCACGCAGCAAAATCAGAGGAGTGCTTCAAGCAACGGAGCAGTTAAAATTGATGGTTCTAGCACGGTTTTTCCGATTACGGAGGCAGTAGCCAAAGAATATAAATTAAATAAAAATGGCAACAGCCAAATACAAGTCGCCTTTTCCGGAACCAGCGCTGGATTTAAAAAGTTCTGTGCTGGCGAAACAGACATCAGCAACGCCTCGCGCCCCATCCTCACCGATGAGGTAGAAGCTTGCCGTCAAGCTGGCGTGCGTTACATAGAACTACCTATAGCCTATGATGCCCTCACCGTCGCGGTTCATCCCCAAAATGATTGGGCAAAGGACATCACGATTGCAGAGTTGAAAAAAATATGGGAACCAGCAGCCCAAGGAAAAATTACCACTTGGAATCAGGTTCGGTCTTCCTGGCCTAACAAACCGCTTAAACTGTATGGTGCAGGTGGCGAATCTGGTACGTTTGACTACTTTACAGAAGCAACAGTCGGTAAAACCAGAGCCAGCCGCACTGACTATACAGCCAGTGAAGATGATAACGTTCTAGTGCGAGGAGTTGGCACAGATCCAAACGCTTTGGGTTACTTTGGATACGCTTACTACGAAGCTAACCAAAATAGATTGAAAGCTTTAGCGGTTAACAGTGGCAATGGAGCAGTGCTTCCTGCACGTCAGGCTGTAGAAAACGCTCAGTATCAACCCCTTTCTCGACCGCTTTTAATCTACGTAAATGCAAAATATGCTCAAAACAAACCGGAAGTCCGAGCTTTTGTAGAATTCTACCTGAAAAATGCGAACCGATTGGTTAACACTGTAGGCTACATACCTTTACCTGAAGAAGGTTATCACATCGCCTTTGTCCACTTTGAAAGAGGAAAAGTAGGAACGGTATTTGCTGGAGAGCAGAAGCTAAATCTGACAATTGGTGAGTTGTTACGCCAAGAAGCAAAGTTTTAATTTTAGGACATTGGTAATAGGTCAATTACCTATTACCTATTACCAATCCCCCATTGAGAATGGCTTTGAAATCAAATTCAAAAATTTTTTTGTGGAAATCAATTTCCCATTGCTGGCGAGAGGCCGTGGCGGAAGGCATTGGCAGTTTTGTTTTAGTCTTTGCTGGGACTGGCGCTGTGATGGTCAATCAAATCAGCAATGGGGCCATTACTCATCTCGGCATCAGCTTTGTATTTGGGGCAGTTGTTGCGGCTTTAATTTATACGCTGGGACACATTAGCGGCGCTCATTTTAACCCAGCGGTGACGCTAGCTTTCTGGACAAGTGGCTTTTTTCCCAAGCGGCGAGTGCTGCCTTATATTTTGGCGCAGTCATTGGGAGCAGTTATCGCCTCAGCTCTACTGTTAATAGCTTTGGGGCGCGTAGCTAATCTGGGTGCAACTGTGCCGCTAGAGGGGAATTGGCTGCAATCTCTGGTGCTGGAAACGGTTCTCACCTTTATTTTAATGTTTGTGATTTTTGGTTCTGGGCTGGATCGCCGCGCCCCGATTGGCTTTGCGGGGTTAGCGATTGGCTTGACGGTGGGGTTAGAGGCGGCGTTTATGGGGCCAATTACCGGAGCGAGTATGAATCCTGTAAGGTCATTTGGCCCTGCTTTGGTTGGCGGAATATGGCAGCACCATTGGGTTTATTGGGTGGCACCGATTTTAGGGGCGCAATTAGCGGTGCTGGTGTACAGGCAACTTTCCAACGGATTTCGGGATATTCAGTAAGCGAGGAAACGAAATGAAACGTGTCATGTTTGTGTGCAAGAAAAATTCTGCCCGTTCCCAAATGGCGGAAGGCTTTGCGAAAACACTGGGTAAGGGAAAAATTGAAGTGATTAGCTCTGGATTAGAAGCCTCTCAGGTTAGACCGGAAGCGATCGCTACCATGAAAGAAATCGGCATTGACATTACCAATCAACACTCGAAACCCCTTAGCGACTTCAAGGCTGAAGACTTTGATGTGGTAATTTCCCTGTGCGGTTGTGGAGTTAATCTGCCGACAGATTGGGTACTTCGGGAAGCATTTGAGGATTGGCAGCTTGACGATCCGGCTGAACAGCCTGAAATTTTCCCCAGAGTCCGCGATCAGATAAAAGAACGGGTGACTCAACTCATTGAATCGCTCAAAGAAGGAGCGACACCTGTTGGATAAGGTTCTAATGACAAATCAAACACCGATAGAGCAACCAATCCAACCGATTGCAGAGAATTTGTGGTGGGTGATTCCAGGCAAACTCGCAGGTGTTCGTAAGCCAATGCCAGAGGAACTGACCGAACTACAGGCTGCGGGCGTTGGCGCGATTGTCTCTGTTATGGATGACCCCTCCAACCTAGATTTGTATCACCAGGCAAACATCCCTCACCTCTGGTTGCCAACCAAAGGCGGTACCCAACCCAGTCGGGAACAGGTTGAAGAATTACACAACTTTGTTGACAGTCAAAATCGCCAAGGCAGCGCTGTTGCAGTCCATTGCACCAGTGGGAGACGACGGACGGGAACGATGCTGGCTTCTTACCTGATTTGCACTGGCGTGTCTTATAGCGAAGCAATGCAGAAAATTGAAAGCGCTAACTCCGAAGTCGAACTGCGAGAAGCCCAAAGCGCCTTTTTGCGAGATTTGGCAGGAGGATAAATAAGCCAATTGACATACGGGGCGGTGGAGGATTGTGCAGTAAAGGTTCGGATGCAGACGGAGGTTCATTAGCGATGAGGGCTGAACAAGATTACAACCGCTCCGATGAGGGAGATCGTAACGCCAAGTAAGTCCCACTTATCCGGTTTAACCCCCTCAGCCAACCATAACCAAAACAGAGATAAGAGGATGTAGAAACCACTGTAGGCAGCGTATGCTCTTCCAGCATTTGAAGCATCTACTTTGGTTAGAGCAACAGCATAGATGATCAGAGCGAAGATACCTGGAACAGTCCACAAGATACTCTTTCCTAGTCGTAACCATGCCCAAAACGTGTAACACCCGGAGATTTCTCCTAGAGCTGCAACTAGAAAGAAGCCAAACGTTTGCATTTTTAGTAATTACTAAGAGGTCAAAAAAGACATCCTATATCAAGCCCGTCTAATTATCAATAATAAAAACCTGTCCGCTTCAGTTCTAATTATAGCTATTCAACCGGACATGATATTACATCTAGAAGCCATGATCAATTCGTTAGTTGAATTCCTAAACTAGAGGTTACTAATTTCCATGACAACTTTCGATCATCCACCCAGAATCTTGTTTTTGTATGGCTCTTTAAGAGAGCGTTCTTACAGCCGTTTATTAGCAGAAGAGTCCGCCAGAATTATCGAAGGTTTTGGTGCAGAAACCAAATTTTTTGACCCACGTGAATTGCCGATTCACGGCAGCGTAGAAGCTGACCATCCAAAGGTTCAAGAATTGCGGAATTTAAGCTTGTGGTCTGAGGGTCAAGTTTGGTCTAGTCCAGAGATGCACGGGAATATTACTGGCATTCTGAAAAACCAAATCGACTGGATTCCCCTAACTTTAGGGGCAGTGAGACCGACTCAAGGCAGAACTTTGGCAGTCATGCAGGTCAGCGGCGGTTCTCAGTCATTTAACGCCGTCAATACTATGCGAATCCTGGGACGCTGGATGCGGATGTTTACCATCCCCAATCAGTCTTCGGTTGCCAAAGCTTACAACGAGTTCCACGAAGACGGAACGATGAAGGATTCCGCATATCGCGATCGCGTTATCGACGTAATGGAAGAACTTTACAAGTTTACGCTGCTACTCCGAGATCGAGTAGACTACCTGACGGATCGCTACAGCGAACGCAAGGAAAAAGAAGCCAAGCTGCTTCAGATGTAATTTCCTACGGACTGTCGGGTGATTTCATACTACAGCTAGAGGTCAAGGAATCTAGCTGTGAAGCACTGTTTCCCGCAACCCATAATCTTTAAGATTACGGGTTTTTTAACTACTCGCCTACAAAATAGAACGGTATGATCGGGAGAGAACAATAAATTTTTGTTAACAAATGCTCCAGATAGAATCAAATCAACCAAAAATAACCCAATTTAAAGAAAAAATCGGACTTCCTCTAAGTAAAAGCAAAATCAGTGTTTTGCAAATCAATTTAGGAAAGCGCTGCAATCTTGCCTGTACTCATTGCCATGTGGAAGCAGGGCCAAAACGCACAGAAGAACTCACCCCAGAAGTTTGCAATCAACTGATTGAAGTAATATATAAATTTCCTGAACTTAAAATAGTAGACTTGACGGGCGGCGCGCCGGAAATGAATTATGGTTTCAAGCCATTGGTAGAAGCAGCCAGGGAAAATGGGAAACAAGTAATTGTTAGGTCTAACCTCACGATTTACTTTGAATCGGGGTTTGAAGATATCCCCGAATACTGCGCCAAACATCAAACAAGAATTGTTGCTTCTTTGCCCTGTTATCTGGAAGACAATGTTGATAGAATGCGAGGAAACGGGGTTTATGACGCTTCAATTCGGGCGCTGCAATGGCTGAATAAATTGGGTTATGCCCAAGACCCAAATTTAATCCTAGATTTGGTGTTTAACCCGCAAGTACCGCACACAGAAAAATTTTCTCTAACTCCTAATCAGAGTACGCTACAACAAGATTATCAGAGGTTTTTAAGAGAACATTTTGATGTTGAATTTAACAACCTATTTACGATTACGAATTTACCGATAGGGCGAGTGCAGCAGCATTTACAACGTAAGCAGCTATACACACCATATTTGCAGTTTCTAGAGGCTCATTTCAATGGCGATACAGTTGAAAATTTAATGTGTCGAAATGAACTTTCAATCGACTATCTGGGCAATATTTATGATTGCGACTTTAACCAGATGACAAATATTCCAGCGAAAACTCGCACAGGTGAAACGCTGACGGTGGCTAAGCTACTGGAAGCTGGAAGGTTAGACTTAATAGACGAGGTACAGACGGCACCGTATTGTTACGGTTGTACGGCTGGGAGTGGTTCTAGTTGCGGCGGTGCTTTGGTGTGAAATGATAAATCGGTCGCCAGCCAAATTCCTCAAAAATCCGCGATTTTGGATGGCGATCGCGCTGCTATTTTTCCTGCTGCTATGTATCTTTAGCCCGCTGAAAGTTTTGTTCGATCCCATTGTTCTTACTCAGCAGATAAAAAGTTGGGGGAATTGGGGCATCTTTTTGTTTCTTCTAATTTTCACCGCAGCAACAGCGGTAGGTATACCTGGAGTAATGTTTCCCATTGTTGCTGGTGCCGTTTTTGGGTTAGTTTGGGGAACCTTTTGGTCTGTCGTGGGCGCTACACTGGGAGCGATCGCTGCTTTCTGGACTGCGCGTTACCTGTTGCATGACTGGGCAAAACGTCGATTTGGCGAACATCCAGCCTTGATGCGGTTTAATCAAGCGATCGCCCGTCAACCGCTGACTTTTGTGTTAGCGGTGCGTTTTGCGCCAATTTCGCCCTTCACTGTCGTCAATTTTCTCTTTGGACTAACACCGATTAACTGGTTTCCGTATGCAGTCGGCACTTTTTTAGGAATTATCCCTGGAATGATAGCTTACGTCTGGGTGGGAGCCACGGGAGAGTCGGTTTTGCGAGGAGGCGATCGCTTTCCTTTTTTCTTAGCATTGAGTTTCCTCGCCTTACTCTCCTTCCTGCCAATTTTGGCTAGGAAAAAAAAGCCTTAACTTTTCATAGAAAACTTCTATATAGCAGCCCTAAATGGTTCGTGAACGCAAGATACCCGACTTCTTTAAGAAGTCGGGTATCTGAAGGACGGGCATCTCACAATCCTATTTGAACTGTTATATGTCCCTGGAAAACATATATCTGTAGGGACATGGCATTGCCATGTCCCTACCAAGGTGGTGAAAACAAAACAACCGCGATATATTCCACTCAACTGAGAAACGCTATAGTCCTTGAATGTCTGGCGTGGGCTTTCGTAGATTCTGAGTTGTCGCCTTAGTAAATAACTGAACTACAAAAGCCCTTTCGATTTTTGGCGGAGGTATTGTTTAAAGCAATCGATATCGCAAAAACTAAGCTTTTTTCAACATCTTACGCTTACCAACCAAGAAACCACCCACAGAAATTAAACCTAACATGGCAGAAGGTTCAGGTACAGACTCAGATGGGGGTAGCTGATACGTCCGGTTCCAGCTGTAAATGGCAGTGTGAGATGTAGTGTCGCTAACAGAAGCGTCGGCAGCAAAAGCGCCAGAATCTATTGCTGAGAAGCCGAAAGCATAATCAACCACGCCATTGAAGGTTACTTTGGCAATCTCACTCATTTGGAAGAATTTGCCTTGTTGGACTGATTTTGTGGCTAAAGCGACTATAGCTTGATCCAGAAATATGTTACCTGTGGCGTAACGAGCATCATTTTTTGGCTTTAGATAATTCGGGTTGGGAATTGGCTGCCCAAAAGTAGGGTTAGGTACTATCTTTCCATTTTGACGAATTGTCTTTACGGGATTTGGAATAGTCTGTCTGGTATCTATATAAAGTCCAGCCCGATCCAAGTGTCCAACCAGGTCAATTTGTAATTTACCTGTTTGGTCATCCAGCGCCACAGCGCCGACGTTAGGATCTCCAGCACTGTACAGACCTTTTGTTTTCAGCGTATCCAGCATCAAATTATATTGATCCGCAGTCGGTGAGGCTGGTAGCAGGGAAGCGTAAGCGCCGAGGAAGCCGTCTAGCCAGCCCTTTGCCAATTTCTCATCTTGCCAATCTTCTTGTACGACAGTCTCGACTTTAACTGTGTTTTTTCCTAGATTGGCAGTGAATCCAACTCTTTGAGGGTTTTCACTTCCATACCAAAACTCAACGTTGGTGGCGGCGCTGTCATCGGTTAAAGCTTGGGTTGCTTTATTAATGTCATCTCTGGTGATGTCATTTAAAAGTTGTCTTTCAATCCCATTGACAGTTTTATATTGAGTATCTCCAAAAAGGTAGGTCTGAAGTTGGGGTTTGTCCTGGTAAGTGCTGAACTGAATATTACTAGGTTTGAGTGTTGTAGCGAAGGCTGGGTTAGATGCGATCGCGCTTACACCTACAACCGAGGCACTAATTAGTAATTTCTCGATTGCCTTTAGCATACGGGTTTGCTTGGAGAATTCCTGGTTGTTCAGTCTTTTGGAAGAACCTATTAACATGACTTGACCTTTTTAAAGTTAACTAAGGTGGGATATAGCCTGTCTGAGGATTCTCACTTTAAATGTGGTTTCTTCACACCGGAGTTGCTTTTGTCTGCATTACTCGCGGCGAGGGTTTCTCTCACAGGTCATGTCAATTGTAGAAATTCCCAAAGCTGAATAGGCAAATTTAGCGTGAACTGTTGTCACGCCTGAGTAAAGAATTGAACAGGTTTTTACAAGCTATTTACCAGTATTAATACTTGAGTACGTAAACTGGTTTTAACTATAAAATAATGGCTATTTATTTACGTGTAATTACTTGCGTAAAAACAACGATGCCCGTTCCACCGCAGTTTGCAAAATTGCTGGATCCTGTACCAAGGCGAAGCGCACATAACCTTCCCCAGATTTCCCAAACCCGGCACCGGGGGAAGCAGCAACACCAGTAGTTTCTACTAGCTGGCTGCAAAATCCGATGGAATCGTTTGCCCAAAGTTGAGGCAACTTAGCCCACACGTACATGGTCGCACCTGGGGTAGGAACCTCCCAGCCAATCCTGTGAAGCGCTTTAACGAAGGTATCCCGACGTTGGCGAAAGGTTTCAACTGCTGCCTTTACACCTTCTTGCGGGCCATTAAGGGCAGCGATCGCGCCATTCAAAATTCCCCCATATTGGTTAAAATCAATTGCTGCTTTTACCTGACGCAAGGCGCGAATCAGCTGAGCATTTCCTATTGCGTAGCCGATGCGGAAGCCGCCCATATTGTAGGACTTGGACATAGTAAAAAACTCAATCGAGACGCTTTTATCCGGGTCGGCTTGCAAAATTGAGGGAACCGCTACGTCTTCAAATACTAGATCGGCGTAAGGAAAATCGTGAACCAACACGAGATTATGCTGCTGGCAGAAAGCAACTGCTGACTGAAAGAAAGATAAAGGCGCGATCGCAGTCGTGGGATTATGGGGATAGCTCAGTACCATCATCCGTGACTCTTGCAAAACTGGCAGGGGGATTTCTTCAAATACGGGCAAAAATCCATTTTCTGCCCGTATTGGCATCGGATAGATTTGGCCGCCAGCCAAGTACACTCCCCCAGCATGAGAAGGATAACCAGGGTCAAGCAATAAGGCAAAATCCCCTGGATTGAGTACCGCTAAGGGTAAATGGGCAGTGCCTTCCTGAGAACCAATTAGAGGCAGCACCTCAGTTTCTGGATCAACAGGAATACCGTATTTCTGCGTATACCAGTTAGCGGCGGCTTGACGAAAAGCTTGAGTTCCGTGAAAAAGTAAGTAGCCGTGGGTACTCTGGTCAGATAGAGATTGCGCGATCGCATCGATGATATGAGTCGATGTCGGTAAATCAGAAGAACCCAGCGACAGATCAATTATCTCCTGTCCAGCGGCCCTAGCTTTTGCCTTCGCCCGATCCATATCAGCAAAGACATTTGATTGCAGTGGTTGTAAACGCTTGGCAAACTGCATATTTAATCCTTTGTCCTTTGCTAATAGCTAATGGCTTTTAACAATTAGCCATTAACTATTAGTCATTTACAAGTGAGTTTCCAGCATACTCATCAATGTCTGTTTCCCAATGGCTCCCTCGTGAGATTCAATCACCTCACTGTCCTTAAACAGCCTGAGAGCTGGCAGTCCTTCCACTTTGTACTTTGCCACAGTTTCGGGATTGGGGTCGCTTTCCATTTTCACGACCTTGAGGCGATCGCCATAAGTATCGGCAGCTGCTTGCACTGTTGGCGATACCAGGCGACAAGGGCCGCACCACGCAGCCCAAAAGTACACGAGTACAGGCTGCGCTGCTTTCAGGACTTCCGTTTCAAATTCGGTATCTGTAATAGAAATAACACTGCTGCTCATCGCAACCTACCATCTGACACTATTTTGATTGCACTAACCCATTAGGCAGGTATTAACCCTGCTGCTTGCTGTTTCTACAATAGACCGAATTTTACCCTGAAAAAAGTACAGGCGGTGTTTTCCGGTCTGTAGGAGTTTCGCTTCAGCCAAGGAAAGTACATAGTAACCCGCTTCTATCGCTCAGGGTAGAGTCATTGCCCCTACATTTATTCTAATTTTTGGATAGTCAAGCTTGTTCAATGCCAAAAGTAGCAGCTTTAAAATTCATTATTAAAACGACGCAATGTTCTTTCCAAGAGTTTGTTTCACACTCGCCAAGGCGTTTATTTACACATTTCCTGTGACTTTACTTGCTCTGTTGCCTGATGGGGCAATAGCGGTAAGCTTGTCTGGGGATAGCGATTCGTCCAACACTTCACGCACTGCGATCGCGTTATTTACCGGATTCGGTGAAGATCCTGCTAATCCGCAGACTGGTTTGAATATACTTAATAACCTACTACAGAACCAGTTTGGGGGTAATTCTGCTCGCCCCTTCGACAGCAGAGTTTTTACATACGCGCAGTCAAGCGACGCATTAAACTATCTCCAAAGTTTTGATAACCTGACTTCTATAGGGATAATCGGATACAGCTTAGGTGGAAATGCAGCGTCTGTGTTTGCTAAAAATTTTCCAGCCCCCCAGCCAATTAATCTCCTAGTTCAAATTGATTCCGTGGGTATTTCTGATGATAAAGTACCGGACAATGTGAGCAAAGGATTTAATTATTTTCAGCGTAATCCCAGCTATCCGGGCGGCTCCATAACACAAAAAGTTATAGAAAGGGCAGTAACGCAAGCGGTACAAAAAAATGTTAAGGGTGCCGATAATGTAAATGTTGAGGAACTGTTCAACGACCAAAGCATCGTTCACATCGGCATTGATAATGACGTGCGTTTGCATCAACTAATTGCCAACAACGTCAAAGATTTTTTAATTAATCCTTTGACTCCTGTTCCTGAAGCTACTTTTGCTTTTAAACAAAGTAGTTTTAGTAACCAAGCTAGTGTTTCAGCCGCCGATGTACCCGAAGCTTCTACTACATTGGGTGTTGTAATGTTTGGGGTCTTCGGTGTCGGTTCATTGCTAAAACGCCAACAGCAACAGAAAGATAAGGTTGATAATTAATAATTTTTCCTCTGGTTCAACTGCTTGTTAAATATTGATTTCAACTGTTTTAACAGGTTTGAGCTTTGAGCTGAAAATTTATTCCCCCCCTCTTCAGGTAAGAAACCCTACATTATAAAGCAAAAGTTGGGTAACGCGATCGCATTACCCAACCTACAATCTGACCCTTTTAGCGTCTCAGTAAAGCCTCAGCTTAGAGGTTATCCAATTGCTTTTTTAGGTCTTCTAACTCGTTATCAACTGCGGCATTAGATGACGAGGTAGAAGTTGGTTTAGCTGCTGGTAGTGCGCCTCCTGATGCTGTGGCAGGGCCCAAAGACATCTGAGCTTTCAACGCTGCTAATTCATCATCAACGTCATTGCCGGATTCCAGCATGGCAAATTGCTCTTCTAAAGCATTGCCAGTGAGTTCTTGCGCTGCTGTGGAACGAGCTTCCAGTTCCATAACTTTTTCTTCCATCCGCTCAAAGGCTCCCATCGCGCTGCCGGTTCCCAAGCGTCCCACGGTGTTTTGCAACTGCTCGTTGGCTTTGGCAGCTTGCGCCCGTGCCTTCAGCATATCCTTCTTGGTCTTGGCTTCAGAAATCTTACTTTCTAGAGCAATTAGGTTGCGCTTGAGGGCATCCACCTGAGTCGTTTGCTGATCCAGGCTGGTTTTCAGGGTAGCAGCAGTTTCGGCGTGTGTCTTCTTGCGTCCCAGCGCCTCTCTAGCAAGATTCTCATCGCCTTTACTAAGAGCCAGCCGAGCGCGGCTGTCCCAGTTGTTTGCTTCAGTTTGGTTTTGGTTATACTGTTGCTGAGTCCGCTTTTGTCCGGCAATGGATCTGGCAACTGCCTGACGCAACTGCACCAGGTCTTCCTGCATATCGATGATAGACTGCTCCAGAATCTTTTCTGGGTCTTCAGCCTTGCTCACCACGTCGTTTAGGTTGGCTCGGACGACTCGGCTAATGCGATCAAATAATCCCATGACGCTGTTTATCCTCTTGGCGTGTACTAAAGTAGGTATTTTGCAGGCTCTATGGAGTAGAAAAGAGCAAGTTCAATTTAGTAGATCAGTTTTTCCGTTGGTTGTGCTGTCGGCAATTCTTGGTAACACCATTTCCAGTCTAGGGTGGTATGCAAAAATGACTCACGCAACCTTTAGGAATTGTTAAAGACCGATCGCTTTTCTTTCTAGTCTAGAAACTTCACAACAAAATCGGTAGCTTCCAGATCAAGAACTTTCCAACTGGGAGCGGATTTTTTGTAATTCAGGATCTAAGCTAGGATCTGAGTTGGCGCTTTGAGTAGACGGCAATTGCGGTGTCTGGGTGCCTTGACCGAGTTGAGCTTTCATGGCGGTTAATTCGGTGTCGATTTCACCAGCATCTTCCAGCGTCAGAAATTTCTTTTGCAAATCGTCAGTTCCGAGTTCAGCGATCGCTTCACTTTGTGCTTCTAGTTGCAAAACTTTATCTTCCATGCGCTCGAAGGCGGTCAGGGTACTGGTCGTATTCACGCCGCCGATCATTTCGTTAATTTTCGCACTAGCTTGGGCAGAACGAGCGCGAGCGATGTACATATCTTTTTTGGTTCTGGCTTCAGAGATTTTTGTTTCTAGCGATCGCATATCTTGTTTGAGCCGGTTAACCATCTGGCTTTGCTGGTCTATTTGCTCGCGCATTGCCTCTGCTGTTTCTTGATAGCCTTTGCGCTTGGTCAAAGCTTGTCTGGCTAAGTTCTCGTCGCCTTTAGAGAGTGCTAGTTGGGCGCGATCATACCATTCAGAGGCGGTGTTTTCCGCTTGAGAGTATTGCCGCTCAGTGCGTTTTTGAGTAGCGATCGCTTGAGCCACAGCTTGGCGCAGTTGAATCAAATTCTCCTGCATTTCCAAAACCGTTTCTTCCAACACTTTTTCAGGATCTTCCGCTTTTCCAATCAAATTGGTAATGTTGGCTCGAATTACTCGCAGAATGCGGTCGATCAATCCCATCTCAAGTCTCCATTCACGACGCTTGGATTTAGTGTTGGTGGCTCTCCGGTCGGCTACTGAATAATCAAGACATTAGCGATCGCGGACACGTTAGAAACGTTAACTGAATGCTATGTCACCTACAAAGCTTGCCACCTCCAGCTTAAGGCTGATAGACCGATGCAGAAATCCCTTGTTTTTGAAGTTCTGTCACCAATGTTTTAGCCTCAGAATCTTTTTTAAAGGCTCCCAGATAAATTTGGGTTCCTTGCGGTGACATATAGGCATCAGGTACAACTTTCCGCGCCTCCTCAAAGGAGGATGGCCCGTTGTATTTAACTACCACATAGTAGAACCCTTCCGGATTCGGTGGGGCAGGTTCCGTTGCCGTTGGGGAAGCGCTTGGTTGTGCCGGGGGAGTTGTGGCAGCAACAGGCGATCGCGCGGGCAATACTGGTAGAGGGGCGGGGGGTTTAACTGGCACTATCGCCCCAGTTCCTGACGGCACGCCAGTAGTAGATTCAATAGCAGGAGGATTGGGTAACGGGGCAATCGGTGGCACCGATACTTGAGGGCTAGGTACTGCCACCTGAGGCGTTCTTGATGATGAACTGGGAGTAGGTTTCAACGTACTCAGCGTGTCCAAATTCAAGTCCTTAAATTCATCCGACGAAAGGTCTGGCCCGTTGGGTTTCCCTGCATCGGTTGCTGGTGAGGCATTAGTTTGGGGAGTCGTTGCTGTCGGACTTTGAGCCACAGTGGGAGTGGATGACTTCCAGAATCGATCTAGCCCCAGAGAACTCAGAGTAGATGGATTTGTCACCACATAGCCCAGCATGGCTGTGGAAAACAGCAAAAGTAACAGGGAACCAACCCCCAAGGGAGTAAGAATATTGTCCAGAAAACTACGTTGTGACCGAGCTGCCGCTTCTTCCTGTGCAAGGCTTCGCAGCAGTTGCTCGGAAGATTCCAGATAGTCATCCGGCTGGATAGTGGTTGCTGCCTGGTCGACAGGTTCCGGCGGTGCTGGCACCTCTGGTGGTGCTGCCTCCGGCGCTCTAGGAATGGGTATTTCTGAGGCGGCGGCTAAGTTAAAAGACGGCACTGCTGCGCTATGTGTCTCTATCGGCTCCTTGTGGGTTTGTTCAACTGCCTTGATTTCCTGTGCTGCCAGTGGTGGTTCGCTTGCTGGCGTTGCTGGGGCGGAATAGGCCTCTTTTGGATCTGGCGATGGATTCCTGCCGCCCGTGGCGTTTACGGAAATCATGTCGATGGGTTTGCGAACCTGGTTGTGACCCATGCCACGAGTTGGCGGCACGCCCCGCCCTGCCCGTTCGCGCCGATATCTGGATAATTCCTCTTCTAGATGCACGTCGAGGCTGCCCAGAGCCGCCTGCAAGGCTGGGTTGATGGACTGGGCTGAAGAGGAGCGACTAGAAGATTCAACCGAATGACCTTGACTCATAGCTGTTGCAACTGACGAATCTTGGAGAGCTGCTTTGCCTATTCATTAGACGCTTTTTTCGGCTTCTAGGCAACCGTAACCGTAATTTGTAGTCTGTCGTTAGTTCGGTACGATCAAACCTGATGGCTGATTATTCTGCCATTTAACTCCGGATTACAACAATGTCTTTTAAATCTCTTAACCATATCTTAGACAGTATCGAAAATCAGGCGGCGTGGCAGGCTCAACAAGAATTTAAGCGTTTGCTCAAGTGTTGGCCTGAGGTGGTGGGGGTGGCGGTAGCAGCCCAGACGCGACCAATTTCGATATCGCGGGGAGTGCTATCGGTTGCAACGAGCGGTGCTGCTTGGGCGCAAACTCTTACTTTTGAGCGTCAGCGGATTTTGCAAAAGTTGAATGCTAAGTTGAGCAGCCAGTTGGTGGATATTCGCTTTTCGACGGCTCAGTGGCAGAACAAATCTGTCTCTAGCCGCTCTCCCTATGCTGAGGAACAATCTGTGACTTGGCAAGAGCATCCCAGTCGGGTTGAGGGGATGTCTTCGGCAGCACTTTCTGGCGAGAAGCCTGAGCTAAAAGAGCCAAAAGCTGCTTTTCAACATTGGGAATCGGTAATGCGGGAGCGATCGCATCTCTCACCTCTGTGTCCCCAGTGTCAGTGTCCCACACCCCCAGGTGAACTTCAGCGCTGGAACGTTTGCGCTCTGTGTGCCGTCCATAAATGGCAACGCTAGTTTTCCACTGCTATGTTTTTTTTGTTTTAAATGTAACTGCTCAGGGTTACTTGAGCAGTTATATTTGTTACTCTTAGGTGCTGCTACCGCTTTATATACCGTCTCTCTTGCATTCCGCCTACTCCCAAAAGTAAGATAATGAGCGCGATCGCGAGCGCACGATTTAACGCCAATGCCTACTTAAACATCTAATTTCTACATCAAGTATGTTTTGGCAGAATTAGTCACTTCAATTAAGCGTTTTTCTGCCCCTGTTTGAAATTAAATTAGGTTTCTTCTTAAACGCATACCCTTAACGTTCATCTTGATCCCCATCAGGTTTGTATTTAAATCAGTATTATTACCTAAATTTTATATTCTGATTGAAGATCCTATTTATTTCTATTTATGTATGTTTATCACAAGAAAATTAAGAAAACATAAAGCCGTTTTTTGCAGCGGGGATCGTAGAACACAGGCAGGATAATAGATTGCTTGATTCGGGGTTCTTTGACCGTTTATAGGGAATTTTAATATAAGACATAGAAGAACAAATTCCCTCAAGAGGATTCCCATGAAGACTGAAAATTCTATGACTTCTGCCTGCCGGTATTGTCAGTATTACAAGCCGGAGGGACGACGTGGTGGTGTTTGTCAGCAACTTGGGGTACCAGTTCGAGCTAGCTGGATAGCGTGTTCATTAGCGCTAAAAGCCTTTGCTCCTTCATGGGAAAGTTTGGAAGGAATTATGCGCTGGCAAGATGAAAATTTGCGGGTGCAGCAAGCAACCTCATCGAAATGTGCGATCGCTTGTTCTCAACAACCAAGCGAGGAGCAAGAGAACGCCTCTACTGACCAACAACCAGCGGATGATGCAGTGCTTGTGTGACTAAACTGCCAATCGCAAGCTATCCCAAGCAGGATATCTTGATAAATATATACGCCATAGAAAATAAATATTACCTCTTCCAAAAGTCGCACTTTTTTAAACAAAAGTGCGACTTTTGATTTCATAGGTTGGAGGTACTGGTGTCAGTTCATGATTCATTGCTCTTGTAGCGCGAACCATGAACTATGCAATACACTATTAGGGCAACCAAGGGTATTTACGGAAATCAGGCGATCGCTTTTCGAGAAACGCCTGCTTCCCCTCGGCTCCTTCCTCGGTCATGTAATAGAGTAAGGTGGCATTACCAGCAAGTTCTTGCAACCCCGCTTGACCATCGCAGTCAGCGTTAAAGGCAGCTTTCAGACAGCGAATCGCAATCGGACTTTTTTCTAAAATTTCGCTAGCCCACTGGATACCTTCCGTCTCCAGATGTTCCACTGGCACAACGCAATTTACTAAACCCATTTCCAACGCCTGCTGTGCGCTGTACTGGCGGCAGAGAAACCAAATTTCTCGCGCTTTTTTTTGTCCGACACACCGGGCGAGGTAGCTGGCACCAAATCCACCATCAAAGCTGCCAACTTTCGGGCCAGTTTGCCCAAAAATAGCATTATCTGCGGCGATAGTAAGGTCGCAAATCAAGTGCAAAACGTGTCCCCCGCCAATAGCGTAACCAGCTACAAGGGCGATTACAACTTTGGGCATCGAACGGATCAGGCGTTGCAAATCGAGGACGTTGAGGCGCGGGATGCCATCATCATCCACATATCCAGCTTGACCCCGCACGCTTTGATCGCCACCAGCACAAAAAGCGTATTTGCCATCTGTATGAGGGCCAGCCCCGGTAAATAGAACTACGCCGATGCTGGTATCTTCACGGGCATCGCAGAAAGCATCGTAAAGTTCAAAAACAGTTTTGGGGCGAAAGGCGTTGCGCTTGTGGGGGCGATTAATCGTAATTTTGGCGATGCCGTCTGTTTTGTGATATAGGATATCTTCGTAAGTTTTGGCGGTTTGCCAGTTAGGTTGCATAGAGGAATTAGTAACTGGTTGTACTGGTTGTACTGAGGACTAAGGAGTATGAATATGAGTTAGGAATTAATAATTCTTCACTCCTAGAAAGAGGGGCTAACCCTTATCTCTACCTCACTCTTATAGTTCCCAGTACAACCACTACAATCAGCCCTTAGTAAAGGCGACTCAACACGTATTCAGCCATGTCAATCAGGGCTTGATGGCATTCTGAGGTGGGTAAAGAAGCTAATTGTTGGACGGCGAGTTGGGCATGATGTGAGGCTAATTCGCGCGATCGCTCAATGCCCTTCCCTTCCATTATCAGCGCGATCGCTTCTTCTAAATCCCCATCCTGGGTAAACTCTCGCTCGATTAGCACCTCTAAGTAAGGTTTTTCTTCTAAAGCAAACAATACGGGTGCGGTGAGATTACCACTTTTTAAGTCAGACCCGGCTGGTTTGCCCAACGCTTCTGTCGAGCCTGTGAAGTCAAATATATCATCTACGATCTGGAAAGCCAACCCAAGGTGACGTCCATAGCAATACAAATTATCCGCCACTTCCGGCGACACATCGCTCAAGCAACCAGCAGCCTTGGCACTGTTGGCAATTAACGAGGCAGTTTTATAGTAACTTTTCTCCAGATAAGCCTCAATCGACAAACTCGTGTCAAACCGATTCAGCCCTTGCTGAATTTCTCCTTCTGCCATATCCATAATCACTTCTGAGAGTAGTTTGACCACTTCCAGGTTATCTAGATTTGCCAAGTACCAAGAAGATTGGGCAAATAAGAAATCCCCCGCTAATACAGCTATTCGGTTGCCAAACCGACTGTGAACCGTAGCCACACCCCGTCGTATTTCCGATTCATCTACTACGTCGTCATGTACCAGGCTTGCGGTGTGAATCATCTCTGTAATTTCCGCTAACCTTCGGTGACGTGGCGTGATGTCTTGATCTAGCATCGTAGCCCGTGATATCAGTAGGACAATTGCGGGTCTGACGCGCTTTCCTCCCGCCCCGAATAGATGTTCTGCCGCCGCATAGAGGATGGGATGACGCGCACCAACCAATTTTTTCAAGTTCTCCGTGAGAACACTTAGGTCAGCTTCAACAGGGGCAAAGAGGGTAGTGACTGAGGTCATGGATTAGCCATTCAGGCGTTAGTTACGAAATTTTACATTCTTGTCATTTATTTTAAGCTAATGATCCCCTACAGGGAAGGTTTTATTGGTTAGAAGATGCTGACCAAGGCTTTTTCTAAAATTGTATCGATTTGTAAAGTATATAAAAAAAACGACTTTAACCACTGAGGATCTTGTGTTACTCTAGTATGTAAGGATTTGAATAACTTCATAGACTTACTGAGTAGGAAAATTACAGGTCACGCTTTTGGTGTGTCTGTGATGAGTAGTTATGACGGTTTTTGGTAGGCAGTAGCATTTCTGGCTTCCTGCATAATCTCACAGTGCATTAGCGCTGGGGATAACAGCCGTCAGAAAAATAAAAGACTTGCGAGTAGCTTTCTTTATAGGGAGCTTTGCTAGGTGAAGTACCGTTGAAAGTCCTATATTTTCAAACGCACTTCTAGGGTCTGGCATTAATCAATCAAAAATTTTAGGGATCGGAAACGACTACCCAAAATTTTCATAGGCAGCAATAAGCTCAAGCATAGCGTGAGCCAAGTTTGCTATTCAAAAGTTTGTTATAAAAATTCACCATTCTTTAGTTGTTAGCGACATTATGACGTATAATGATATGCCTTTGATTATTCCCGTTCTAGCTACTGGTTATTTGTTAACAGTGTATCTGCTGTTGATTTTGGCGCAGCGGACTGTTAAGGGTGCAGGAAGAACGAAATCTGCGCCCTAGCGATCGCACTTACGGACAACAAGCTTGTTGTTAGCAGCCTAAATTCGACTGCTAACAGCAAGCTTAGGGTAATTGTCGGTGTAGCATTGCTGGTAAATAAACTTTTTCAACCTCTGGAGTGCAGCCGAGCCACTGTACGGACAGTTTGGCAAACTGTTCGGGACAGCCGCTAACCGCAAATCGAGTTGCCAAAGGAGGGCGAACATTTCTCAATCCCAATAAATCAAGCTCTTGTGCAGCAGCGGAAACTACGTGAACTGCTGGATCGCAAAGGTTAACCGACCTGGGCAGAATTGTCCTAAGAATCGGTGCCAAGTGAGGATAGTGGGTGCAGCCGTAAACCAGCGTGTCGATCCGATATTGTAGCAAAGGTGCTAGGTACTCCCGCGCTACCTCCAAAGTATAGGGGTCATAAATGCGGTTTTGCTCAATGAGCGGCACAAACTCTGGGCAACCGACTTGCCAGACAGAGACAGTAGCATCAACTTCTAAAATAGCGCGGCGATAGGCATTACTGGCAGCCGTGGCTGGGGTAGCAATCACACCAATCCGTTTACCCAGGCCAACAGCAGCACGCGCTCCAGGCAAGATGACCCCTAAAATTGGTAGGTCGAACTCAGACCGCACTGCCTCCAGCGCCAGAGCGGAACTGGTGTTGCAAGCCATAATCGCCATTTTGACACCCTGATCTACCATCCAGATCAGAATTTCGCGCACAAACTGCAAAATTTCAGATTGAGAGCGGGTACCGTAAGGCAGTCGAGCCGTATCGCCAAAATAAAGAATCGACTCATTAGGCAGATGTCGGTAGAGTTCTCTCAATACAGTCAAACCACCGACACCGCTATCAAAAACGCCTATTCTGCTTCTTTGTAATATTTCATTGCTTTTTTGTCCATTTATGTGTACTTCTTGTTTGCTGTTCATTTTCAATCGATCACTCCCCACTCACCACGAACCAAGGCTCTTAACCGAGGCTTAAAGATTTTGTTGAATGTACTGTAGAATACCGCGAGCGATCGCTTGTGCCATCTGACTCTGGTAATCAGGTGAGCCAAGTTTCGCCGCCTCTTGTCGGTTAGTAACAAAACCAACTTCCACTAACACAGATGGCATAGAACTCTTTCTCAGTACATAAAATCTCGCCTGCCTCACCCCTCTATCTTTAGCATCAGTAGCCTGCAAAATGCTGTTGTGAATGCTTCGAGCTAAACGCCCGCCGCTAGAGTAATAGTAAGTCTCTACCCCTTGCACATCTGGACGACCACCGATTGAATTAGCGTGGATACTGACAAACAAATCGGCGTTTGCCCGTTCAGCCATTGTCACACGCGGTTGCAGGTCAACGAAATAGTCATCCTTTCGCGTCATCACCACCTGAACACCCTGCCGCTCTAGCAACGCCTCCACCTGCCGTGCGATCGGCAAAATGACATCCACCTCCTTGAGTCCGCCAACGCCGATAGCTCCGGGATCTTTGCCTCCGTGTCCGGCGTCTACCACCACCACCAATCGTCCGTTACGAGGGCGGGGTGAAAACTCTGGGGGATTATTAGTTTCCGGTGCCGGGACGGGAATTGTATCAGGACGGGGAAGCACTGAGCTAAAGCGACCGCGTTGCAGTTGTAGTGCTAATAGCTGGTCAGTCAGCTGATTGAGTTCACCAATCTGCACCCCATCTCCCGGTTGCACCAGAATTACCACAGTACGAGGGTCTTGCTGTACAAGACGCACCCGCCGCACCATAGTCTTAGCATCTAGAGTGGGCCCTTTGACTCTTTCAGCCAAAGTCGCAGAAGGAATAGTAATTCGGTAGGCCCCAGCTGAGCCATCCCATTTTCCAGTAAACTTTACAGACCGATCTGCTCTGATGAATAATTGAGTTCCGGAGAGTTCAACCGATTGAATCGTTGCCACCTCACCGTCACGGCGCGTTGTTGGCGTTGTTGGCACCGTTCGAGTTGGGGGATTGAAAGGGGAAGGCTGATTGCCAGCCAAAGTGGGGCTTTCAATGCTTCCGGCAGTAGTTCCCTGCGGTAGTAGCACAATACCGCCAAAACCGCTGACACTTGCCTGCCAGTCGGGACTTTCCTTGGTCACGTTCATCGTCACGCGGACGACTGAAGGTGAAGTATCTACCTGAGATAAGAGAATGCGACTGACACCATAACGATTCACCCGCGACTCTGGCGATGAGAGACTACGGGATATGGTAGCGCCTTGGATGTCAAAGGTAATATTGCGGCGATCGCTACTTCGCTTTACCTTAATAATTGAAGGGCGATCGCCATTTGTCCGCAGGAAAAACCCATCATTCGTCACCTGTATATCTTCAATTTCAGCAACCGATCCACCTGGGCTGGCGGCTGCTTGACTGGTTAAAGATCGATTGAATCCAGAGGACGGCGACAAATTTCCCAAAGTTGGCTTACTGGGAGAAGTTGGCCGTATCGAGGAGAACGAAGGATTTACCAGTGTTGGTCTAGCAGAAGAATTTGGTAATTGTGAAACTCGTTGAGGTTTTGGTAATTGTACCGACCACTGACTGGGGGAAGCTCCCTGAAAGACTACTTGCTCCGGATCAAGCGTGTAACCAGGGTCTAATTCAATCACCAGGCGAGTAACATTACCTTCAAACTGTCCCACCCGTAAACTGCGTAACGCCCCCGCCAACTGCTGCGTTACCGTTGGGCGTCCGAAAGTTGTACCAGGCAAATCGATTACCAGACGTGAAGGATTAGCCAAAAGCTGCGCTTTCGGCTGCACTCCATCGTCAGTCCTAAAATCCAGCCGGTTTTGATTAGTATCAAAACGCCACGAAACCAGTTTTGCCGCAAAAGCGGGAGATGTAACCAGAAAAAGGCTCAAACAACTGGGTAATAGCCAGTAAAGTCTCACTATCGTTTCTCCAAAAGAAAGGTAAAGACCGAGTTAAAGCGGTCTGTACGCTCTAGTCCTATTTCGGGTGCGATCAAGTCGCATCCGGGGCATGGCGTAGCCAAGTTAATGATTTTAGACTGGGTTGAACGATACCACGACTGTGGCAGCAATGCAGAACATTAAGCAGGAATGGCTGATTTTACTTGCCATCTTTGGAGATGCCCTATCGAACTGGATTCATGTGTCGTAAATTTTTGCCCCTGGTGTTTGGCAATTAAGTGTCCTTATGCTGCCCATCGCTACATCGGTTACTCAAAATTCCCTCTAGCGAGAAAACTTTTGAATTCATTGAGTCACGCCCCAAGGACGTTGAGACAGTGACTTAAGTTTCTCTAAAAGCCTTTATTTGTTAGTTGTTAGTTGTCTGTGGGTAACAGTTACAGGAAATTGGGAATTAAGAATTGGGAATTGAGAAAAGTCTTACCTAGTCCCCAGCCCCCAGTCCCCACCCCCACTTAATCACTCTCCTTAACCGGAACTGCGGGAGCCTCTTGAAACACAAACCTTAATAACGGGGGTGCTAAGAAGGTTGTCAAGATGACCATCATAATAATCGCGGCTTCTGTGGCTTCAGACAAAGCACCACTGGCGGAACCAACACCAGCAAAGACTAATCCTACTTCGCCTCTAGGAATCATTCCGACACCGATCGCTAATCGATTAATCTGGGGTTGACCAAATACTGCAAGACCAGTAACAACCTTTCCGGCAATTGCCACTACGATAAGGAAAATGGCAATTATCAAACCCTCCCGGTTACTAGGAACAGCTGGGTTGAGTACGCCTAAATCTGTTTTGGCTCCTACCGTGACGAAGAAAATCGGCACAAACATATCGGCAATGGGACACACTTGCCTTTCCAACTCTTTACGCTTATCCGTTTCGTCTAAGACTAAGCCAGCGGCAAAAGCTCCGAGTATGGCTTCTAAATGGATAGCGGCGGCAAGATAAGCCATAATAAAGGCGAAGATGAATGCTGGTATCACCAAGCTACCGCGTGTCTTGAGTTTCTCGGCAATCATCATAAAAGATTTGTTGAAGACTTTGCCAAGCAGAATCGCACCGAGCAAGAAAGCACTGGCGCTGATAATCAGATAGAAAACGTTACTTACGTCCACTTTGCCAGTTTTGGCAAGACTTGCCACCACCGCCAGGACGATGATACCAATTACGTCGTCTATGACGGCAGCGCCAAGAATAATCTGACCTTCTTTGGAATTAAGACGCCCTAGTTCTGATAGAACTTTGGAGGTAATACCAATACTGGTTGCAGTCAAAGCTGCACCTGCAAAAATCGCTGGTACTGCTGGAATGCCAAACAAGATCATCAGTCCCGCAGTGCCTGCGGCAAATGGCACTGCTACCCCGACTACTGCTACGAGTAACGCCTGGATACCGACATCCATCAGTTCCCTGAAGTTGGATTCCAGACCAATTTCAAATAGCAAAATGATCACACCCAGTTCTGCCAGAACGGACACGACTTCGCTTTGGGTTTGAAACACGCCTACCCCTGCGTCGGGACTTAACCCCCCAGTGGATTGAAGGAAAGACATAATTACAGAACTGGAACTGTCTGCGCCGCTTTCTGGAAATACCAACAGATGCAGTGCGGAGACACCCACTACCACGCCTCCGACGAGTTCGCCTAAGACGGGTGGTAAGCCGATGTTGTTAGATAATTCTCCCCCGATTTTGCTGGCAAGGTAAATTACGACTAAACTCAGCAGTACCCCCCCTAGGACGAGTGGGGCGTTTTCTGCTTCTGGTGTTGCTGTTGCCAGCACGGGAATAGTTTTGTTCCAAAGTGGAAACGAGAATGGGGTGATAAAATTCACCCAGGCAGTTGAAACTATCTCCATTGGGTCTGCATAATTCATTCTTCTCACTTTACAAGCTTCTTTACAAATCCCTGCCTCGATTCGGCAATGGAAGGGGAGTGAACTAGGCTACAAGATGATTGCTCTCTAGGGTGTGCGATCGCTTTTAGCGATTCCTTACTCAGCCTAATTGGTTGGATTTGAGCTTGGTTTTTATTATTGAGTATAAATACTTGTTTTACCGACTAGTGCGATCGCCTTAAAAGTATCTTTAGTTCAGTTGCCAAAACTGTAACTGTTTACACTTTCTGGCTGCTGTAGTGGCACAGTGAGAACATTCAAACTGCATTACAAGCGGTTATGTCTGTGAGGAGAATCTATGAATCTAACTTTTGCGTCTAGTTTTTGGAAGCAGGCTGGGCTGATATCGTTAGTATTGAGTGTGCTTAGCTTGAGTATTGCTACAAGAGCTGTTGCCCAAGAAAAAATGCTGCGAACCCTGACTGTTAGCGGGCGAGGTGTCGAAAATATTCCCACAACTTTGACGCAGGTGCGGCTAGGGGTGGAAGTTCAGGGGAAAGTTGCGGCGGATGTCCAGCAGGAAGCTGCCCGACGCTCAGCTGCTGTGGTGGAGTTGCTAAAATCTCGCAATGTGGAGAAATTAGAAACTACTGGCATTAGCCTCAATCCGATTTACAGCTACGAGAACAATGTCCAGCGTCTAACGGGGTATAGTGCTACCAATATTGTCAGCTTTCGGATTGATACTCAAAAAGCCGGAACCCTTCTGGATGAGGCGGTTAAAGCAGGGGCAACCCGGATTGATGGTATAAGTTTTGTAGCTGATGATAGCGCGATCGCGTCTGCTCAAAAACAAGCTCTACGCGAAGCTACCCAAGATGCCCAAGCCCAGGCTGATGCTGTTTTGAGTTCCTTAAATCTCACTCGTAGGGAAATCGTTAATATTCAAGTCAATGGCGCTGTTGTACCGCCGCCACGGCCAATCCCTATAGCTGATATGGCTATGCGGTCTGAGAGTCTAGCAAAAACTACTCCCGTAATTGGCGGTGAGCAAGAGGTAGAGGCATCAGTTACCCTGCAAATTAGTTATTAATCTAGGGATAAAGCATTAAAAATTCAAAATTTAAAAGGGAAATTCTTCTTTTTAAATTTTGAATTTTTAATTTTTAGAACTCGCTATCGTTATAGCTGCCCGCACTAGCATCAGTGTCTTGCTTAGAACCCAATAGATCCAGGTGATCCACCTTAATGACGGGTGTAGAACGGGTAGCTCCTGAGTTGCGATCGCTCCAAGTATCAAACTTTAACGAGCCTTGCACCCCAATCAAGCTGCCCTTACGGACAAAGTTTTCAGCTACTTCCGCCGTTTTACCCCAAAGTTCTAAATTGAACCAATCCGGCTGGTCGTTATTGCGCGATCGCCTTCTTACTGCCAGCGTCAGCTTACACTTAATGCTCCCTGACTCGAAATACTTAACATCCGGATCTCCACCTACACGCCCTACCAGGGTTACAACATTTAGAGTCATAAGAATTTTTTAGTACATTTGTACTTATGTATGGTCAATTATACTTTAGCGAACTGAAATCTTAGTCTCAAATTAACTTTATCCTGATTTACTCTTGGACGATTAGAATCATGCTTGGAAATCAGTTTGAGGCAAATTTACATAAAGAATTCTTCTTCGTGACTAGACTCAGGATAGAAAACGTAATAGAATCCACCTCGGTTCCATTTCCGTTAAGATTCCGTCACACACAACAGCATTTCATTTTGGGGGCGTAGAAACGAGTGGGTCTTTTCAGTCGCTTTTCCTTATCCCGGGACATGGGTATCGACTTGGGTACTGCTAATACCCTGGTCTATGTATCCGGCAAAGGGATTGTTCTCCAAGAACCCTCTGTGGTTGCTATGGATATGGACACTAAAACCCCGCTGGCCGTGGGGGAAGATGCGAAAAAAATGTTGGGAAGAACTCCCGGCAATGTGGTGGCCTTGCGGCCCCTTCGCGATGGTGTCATTGCCGACTTCGACACTGCCGAGCTAATGCTTAAGCATTTTATCCGGCGGGTTCATGAAGGCAGAGCATTAGTCTCTCCTCGGATTGTAATCGGTATTCCTTCAGGTGTCACTGGCGTAGAACGCCGAGCCGTTATGGAGGCAGCATCTCAGGCTGGTGCCAGAGATGTTTACCTGATTGATGAGCCTGTTGCTGCGGCTATTGGCGCTGGACTACCAGTGGCAGAGCCTACGGGTAACATGATCATTGATATTGGTGGCGGCACAACTGAAGTTGCCGTGCTTTCTTTACAAGGAACGGTTTTAAGTGAGTCGGTGCGCGTGGCTGGTGATGAGCTTTCGGAAGCTATCATGCAGTACATGAAAAAAGTCCACAACCTGGTAATCGGGGAACGTACCTCTGAAGAAATCAAAATTCAGATTGGTTCTGCCTACCCCACCAGTTTTGATGAAGAGGCAATCATGGAGGTGAGGGGTTTACACCTGCTGTCTGGCTTGCCCCGAACTGTTACTATCAAGGGGCCGGAAATTCGCGAAAGTATGTCTGAACCGCTTTCAGTGATTGTGGATGCGGTGAAGCGAACCTTAGAGCGAACTCCTCCGGAACTAGCAGCCGACATTATCGACAGAGGTATCATGCTGGCTGGTGGCGGTGCTTTGTTGAAGGGGCTGGATACGCTAATCAGCCACGAAACGGGCATTGTTACTCACGTAGCGGCAGATCCGCTGTCGTGCGTGGTGCTGGGGACAGGTAGAGTGTTAGAGAACTTCAAACAATTGGAGCGGGTCTTTAGTGGGCGATCGCGCAGTATGTAGCAGTCAGCGGTCAGTGGTCAGTAGTCAGGCAAAAGTTGGAATGTTGGAATGTTGAAAAGTTGTCAGGCGACAACTTTTCAACCTTCAAACTTTCAAACGCCAATGAACGACGGACAACGAATAACAGACAACGAATAACAGACAACGAATAACAGACAAAAAGCTGATAGCTAAATGTATACACTGCGTCGCTGGTGGGTTCGGCACGGCATACAAGTTATGGTGGCGGGGGCAGCTATTGGGAGTGCCTGGTTAATCCGGCAAACCCAAGGGGCAGCCATGTTTGAGGTTTACCAGTTGCTTACCCGTCCCTTTCAAACTGAAGCCCCGCCACAAGAGCTTAGAGAGAATGCCCGCGTACAAGAATTGCAGGATCGCCTGACCGAACTGCAAAACCAAAATCAGAAGTTACAAGAGCTTCTAGGTTATGTACAACAAAGGAAACAGAAGGCGATAACCGCGCCAATAGTCGGGCGTACCCCGGACAATTGGTGGCAACAGGTCACTTTGGGGCGTGGCACTGAAGATGGCATCCAAAAAGACTTTATTGTTATGGGTACAGGTGGCTTGATAGGCCGCGTCGTGGAAGTGACATCCCATACCAGCCGCGTCTTGCTGATCAGCGACCCTAGCAGTCGCGTGGGTGCAGTGGTTAGCCGCAGCCGCGTTATGGGTTATATTCGGGGATACGGCTCTAATCGAGTGGTGATGCAGTTTTTTGACAAAGTGCCGGATGTCCGGCGGGGCGATGTTGTAGCAACATCCTCTGTCAGTAAACTGTTCCCTCCAGGCTTGCCACTGGGTCGCGTCGAGTCTGTAAACTTGGAAAAAACCCCGGCTCCTGAAGCAATTATTAAGGTGACAGCGCCGATTAGTTATTTGGAGTGGGTGATAATATATCCCAATTAAATTTGTTTACTTATTGGCTAATAGTTAATGGCTCTGAACAATTAGCTAATCAGAATTTACTAATAACTAATGATTAATAACTAATGGCTAATGATTAAGGTTTCTAATTTGTCACCTTGGGCACGTCAAATTGTCAACTGGGCAGTAACCGTTGGTTCTGTGGTGCTGTGCTTGCTAATCTTGCCGACTCGCCTACCTGGAATGGAGTTATTAGGAATTGCCCCCAATTGGTTGTTGATTTGGGTGGTGGCTTGGAGTGTGAAGCGAACAGCTGTTCAAGGTGCTGTAGCGGGTTTGGTGTTGGGACTGATCCAAGATGGAATGACCTCACCCGAACCCAGTCATGCTTTGAGTCTGGCCGTAGTAGGAATTTTAACGGCTCGGATTCAAAAGCAGCGGTATATTGAAGAAGATTTTATTTCTGTGGCGTTAATTGTGTTCGCGATGGCAGTTGTGGCTGAGACGGTGAGCGCAATTCAGTTCTCTATCGGGAGCGATCGCACTCTGGCAGCAATTTGGACTTATCACCAGCGCATCGCCCTCTCTAGCGCCATTCTCAGCAGCCTCTGGGCCCCAGTAGTTTACTATCCGTTGAATCGTTGGTGGCAGCAGATGAATTTGTTGCAGCAATCTTGAAAAGTTGCTAAGTGCTAATTGTTGAACAATTAGCACTTAGGCATTAGTCTAGGACTATTGACTTCTAGCAGGTAATGTGCAACTGAAAGTAAGTCACTATGAATGCAAGTTGGCTGAAACTGCTGTAATCTTTGGCGAGAGCGAATGCCGCAAGTGAGAGCTATTGTGGGAATTGCGACTGCTTGTCCTGCCAAGATGTCGGCTTCGGTATCGCCTACCATCCAAGCTAATGAGCTTTCCCTGTTCGGGTGAGAGTGTTGGGATATAGCTTTTTCTAAAAGTTGCGTTTTCACGTGGGCGTAGTTTACATAGGCAGCATCATCGTCTTCGGTTCCATAGATGCCACTAAACAGCCGCGCCAAACCGTAATTCTGCAAGATTTGGGTGACTTGGGATGAAGAGCGCAACGTCACTAATACCAGCTTAAAGCCCTGAGAATGTAGCAACGGCAGCGCCCAATTTACTCCAGGCTGCATCTTGTCTTTTTGTAACAGGGCTGGTTGATTCACAATGTTTACCACGCACTGCAAAAATATATCTATCTGCTCTCCAGCTAAGCCAGAGCGCATGGCAATTTCCACATCTGGGACGCGCTCTTGCTTCATTTGCCAGAACTGCTGTAACTTGAGCATTGTAATCGGCAGGATTTCATCCTGAGCTTGGTACAGCTCTTGAGTTTCAGCTAACGCTAACTGATAAGTTGTGTAGTAGCGCCTGGAAACATCTACGATAGGACCGTCAAAGTCGCAAAACACCGTCAGTTGTGGGCAATACGGGGAAGTGGCTTGACGTTGGTAACACTGGGGTGGTTGCGAAACTGAGGGGGCTGTGCCTTTCATAAGACGTTACAGATATCAACTTTTAGACACGTTTATTTACCTTAACAGGTGTAACATAAGTTTTTAGAGGATTTAGAAGAGAATTTATATTAGACATTTTTATAGAAATAACAAGCGATCGCTTGCGGCCTAGAAACAGCCTCCAGCATATCCCATCGCGATCTTATGCTGGCTTGCCCCTTAATTAATTAAACTCAGGTGTAGCCAGGACAGCAAACTCATGGATAAATTTCCCAAAGACGCCCAACAAGAGTCGCTTGTAACCCTCAATGATAGCGCCATGATGCAGCGGTGCATAGAACTAGCCCTAAGCGCCAGAGGACGAACGGCTCCCAATCCCCTAGTAGGTTCTGTAATTGTCAAAGATGGGCAGATTGTGGGCGAAGGGTTTCATCCGGGGGCAGGTCATCCCCACGCAGAAGTATTTGCGTTGAGGGAGGCTGGCGATCGCGCGAAAGGAGCCACAATTTATGTCAATCTGGAACCTTGCAATCACTACGGACGGACGCCTCCCTGTTCGGAAGCGTTGGTTGCAGCTGGTTTGAGTAAGGTGGTGGTGGGTATGGTTGACCCCGATCCGCGGGTGTCAGGGGGAGGTATTGAGCGATTACGACAGGCGGGGATAGAAGTAGCTGTAGGAGTGGAGGAGGAAGCCTGCAAGCAGCTCAATGAGGCTTTTATCCATCGCATTCTTTACCGCCGTCCGTTTGGCATTTTGAAATACGCGATGACTCTGGACGGCAAGATTGCCACTACTACGGGACACAGCGCCTGGATCACGGGCATTGATGCGCGGAATGAGGTGCATCGTACTCTTCGGGGGTCTTGCGATGCTGTGATTGTCGGTGGCAATACTGTCCGTCGGGATAATCCCCACTTAACCAGCCATCAAACTGAGACTCGCAATCCTTTAAGGGTAGTGATGAGCCAATCTCTGGATTTACCCGCAGAGGCTCATGTGTGGGAGACAGTGGTGGCTCCTACTTTAGTGTTAACAGAGCAAGGAGCTAGTCCGGATTTCCAACAGCTGCTGCTGAAAAAGGGTGTAACCGTGGTGGAGCTAACTGGGCTGACACCGACAAAGGCAATGGCATATTTATATGAGCAGGGATTACTTTCGGTGCTGTGGGAATGCGGTGGTACTTTAGCCGCACGAGCGATCGCCGAAGGAGCAGTGCAAAAAATTTTCGCTTTCATTGCTCCCAAAATTGTCGGTGGTAAGGCGGCTCCCTCTCCGGTGGGGGATTTGGGGTTGGCAACTATGACCGAGGCTCTGACCTTAGAGCGCGTCCGTTGGCGCACAGTTGGCTCAGATTGCTTGGTGGAAGGTTATTTACCGTTAGTCAATGGCTAGTGGCTAATAGCTAATAGCTTATTGTCAATTGCCATTAGCTATTAGCTAGGAACCATTAGCTATAGAAATATGCTCGAAGTTATTTTTGGCAGCCTGTTGGTTGGAAGTTTGGGAATGGATGCAGTGATGCTGAGCGGATGGATGCGCTGGCAGCAGGTGGTTACACGTCAGCAAGATGAGGAGGAGGAAGAAACTTTGACTCGTTATGAATCTAAACAAGACTCCGCACCAGCAGAGTTGCTCTCTTCTAACGGCGGTTCTGGGGGAGCATCCAAAGAACCGCGGATGATGGGCTGGGAATTTAAAATTGTGCGCGCCTCGTCTGATTTGTTTCGCAATTCAGCTATTTTTCAAAAGCTGTGTGAAGAAGAGGCGCAATCTGGCTGGATTTTGTTAGAAAAACTTGACGATCGGCGGGTGCGGTTTAAGCGAGCGATCGCTATGCGGGACATTATTCCATCGGAATCGCTTTCTTATGACCCTTACCGTAGCCATTATGGGACTAGGTTAAGGCGGCGTACTGGGGTTTACGCGATCGCAGCTGTTATTGCTATGTCTTTACCCGCTTATTTGGGCTATGTTTTGGTGTCGCGGACGCTTGATAATTCCTCTCGGACTATCTCACCCCCAGATTCTCCCCCGGAGAAACTGTCCTTCCCAACACGCCCTCCGGCTCCATAAAAGCATTCGAGACGCGATGAACATCGCGTCTCTTTTTCTAATGCCGAAGAATTCTTTTTTCCATCAGAGCCTTCTAGTGGGTTTCTTGCCATACAGACTGACGCTCTTGAGCCAGATCCCGAATCAGGGATAGCTTAGAGTGCAGATAGTCGCTCATTATGTTGGCTTCATCAGAATTGAGCGATCGCTGTTGTTTTATCTGCTTGAGTAGCCACTGTACCAAGTTGGCATCGTCTAATTTCAACAGCATATTGGCCTGAGTGGTCTCAATTACAGTCCAAAGCTGACGTAGCATTGTGGGAGTCATACAGTCTCCTTTTGGCGGATACTTGTGCTTGGCGGTGGAATCGCTGGTAACTGGTTTTATTTGTACGGTGAGCGGAGCTGGTGACAGCTCCCTGCCTCTACTTAATTATTCCTTTAGTTTTCCACGATAACTTATCTGGTAATAGCAAAAATGCGATCGCACAAGTTGAAACAATAGTTACAAAATACTTAACAAAGTGAATAATAACTTGACAAAGATGGAGGGTAGGGGGTTTCGCTTTCTCAGTTTTCTCGCCGTTTCATTATCTCCTCTACCCCAGGCAAGGGAACTTTGGCTGTACAAATCTGTAATAACTGTCGCTTAAATATGATTTCTGACCATACTATATATTATTATACCAATAAATATATAACGCTATAAATTAGGCTAGCAAAAGGTTTCATCTGTTTTAAATCAGTTTTTGGCATTTAGGGGGTTGTAAGTCAACTGCCCCACTCTCTTTCTTGTTGAGGCTTGTAACTAACCTCGGCTTTATCCCTTTCGGAGCCAGTTGTGACACGCGATCGCCCAACTCCCAACACGATTGGGTATATGGATTTGCCACAGTTAAAATCCTGAAATCGTGTACTGGCGAGGATTTACCAATCTTGAATAGTATCAGGCGATCGCTTTGTTCCACTTCATCATCCCAACTGTTGCGTTTTGTAACGTTTTTCTAGCTCTCCCCCCCATAGCTCCATATCGTGCTAGTATCGTAAGTGAGAATAAGTTCGGTAGCAGCGTTTGTTTTTAGAATTGACAGGCATTTTCCTTTTAGTTTTGACAGGCTTGTCTCCGAAATCTAAATCTCTACAAAGCTTTGATTTTGGAGAAAATCTATGTCAATTTATGTAGGCAATCTTTCCTACGAAGTCACACAAGAAGACCTCAGTGGTGTTTTTGCAGAATACGGTAGTGTCAAGCGGGTTCAGCTACCTACTGACCGCGAAACAGGTCGCATGCGCGGCTTTGCTTTTGTGGAAATGAGTACGGATGCTGAAGAAACCGCAGCCATTGAAGCCCTTGATGGGGCTGAATGGATGGGCCGCGATCTGAAAGTTAATAAAGCCAAGCCCCGCGAAGACCGAGGTTCATCCTTTGGTGGTGGTGGCGGCGGCGGTGGTCGGAGAAACAGCAATTTCTCTAACCGCTATTAAGCTTTAAGACTAAACTCTTTTAGCCATAATAGATAGCCCCACTCCACTTTTAAAGTGGAGTGGGGCTATCTATGTATAGGTTATGCCAATCTAAGAAACGACTACATCCCAGCCCAAGGGATAACACTATCCGTCACTTTGTCACTGGCGATGGCTGGGCGAACATTCTCATACACATCAGGATACTTTGCTTGTAGCTGTTCTTCTCTAAGATTGGCATTAAGCACAGTACCATCCTTTGTGCTAACTGAGTATAGCAACCCGTTTGAATCTGAAGTGACGGTAATGGTGCGATCGCGCATAACCAGGCGAGTTATAGTGGGATGCTCTTGGGCGCGGGTTGCCGTAGCGAACAGGCTGAACCCTAGTAGCAGGAGAGTAGCGACTGACACTTGAGCCATAATGTATCCTCCAATAACATTGGCTCAATGTTAGCGCTAATTACTTCGGACACAGTAGCGCCCTTATCAACTACTCTGCTGATGTAAATTCAAAACTTACGACATTTAATTTGCGAATTTACAGGGAAATGGAGAATAGCGGATTTGAACCGCTGACCTCTGCGGTGCGATCGCAGCGCTCTACCAACTGAGCTAATTCCCCTAATCTAAACTTAATTTTTTGCCTTACCTATTCTAGCACTTTACTTTTAACCTGCGGTTGCCTGCGGTGTCGTGCGGGAAAATACTTGTTGCACCCGCTCCACTTCTAAGTCGGTAAAATAATCTACAGCCCAGTTAGTCCAACGCTGGAGCATATGAAACGGGTAAGTATGGGCTACCCCCACCACTTGCACACCCGCTGATCTCGCTGCTTGAATTCCGGTTGGGGTATCTTCAATCGCCAGACAATTAGAAGCTTTAAGGTTGAGGCGTTCTATCGCCAAGAGATACCCATCAGGTTCTGGCTTACTGGTGGTGGTGTCATCCGCAGCAATAATAACCGAAAAATGCTCAAGTAACCCGGTGCGATTTAACACCAATTCTACTTCAGCACGGAGGGCATCGCTGACAATAGCTAGTTTCACCTCATGCAGCCGCAGCTTTTGAATAAAGTCCTCTAAACCGGGATAAATTGGCAGTTCTTCCAACTTATCCAACGCCTGCTGGTAGGCTTGCGTCTTGCGGTTCACCAATTGGGTTAAATAGCCGTCCCTGACTTCTCTGCCGCGATTTGTGAGGATCTGTTTTAGGCAGAAGCGATCGCTTCTGCCTAAACAAAATTGCCGATACTCCCCTGGTTTTGAGCGCAGATTTTCCGAAATTAGAATTTCATCAATCAGATCCCGGTGAATTGCCTCATCCTTAATAATTACACCGTTAAAATCAAACAGAACTGCCTTCAAAGTCATGCCAATGTGCCATAAGCCGGGATACCCAAGCCCGCCAAATCTTCATTATCAGCTATGTCAGCGATCGCTGTACGGCGGGAATTCTTAACTGCGATAGGTTTAACACCTTTAGTTAATTGGTGTATCGCCCACACATCCTGAGTTTGCACAGCTTCAAATCCTGCCGATCCCATCCAAGCATCAACGCTATCGGCGGCGTAAGCTCTAATATAAGGCTCCTCAAAAATTTCGCTCAACCAATCAACTTGGCGAATAGTTTTCTGATTCCCATCCAGTATTAAAACCTCTCCTCCAGCCCTCAGCAAGCGGAAACTTTCCCGTAGAATGGTACGCGATATCTCTGGCGGTGTCTCGTGAAACAACAGAGAAGCTGTTACCAAGTCAAAAGACGCATCGGGAAACCCCGTAGCTTCCGCACTGCCATGCAAAAATTGAATATTAGCCTCAGCGTTTCTGGCTTTGTATTCAGACATTACCAGCATATAAGGCGATAAGTCTAAACCAATAACTTCCGCTTCCGGGAAAGCCTTTTTTAACATCAGAGTTGTGGAACCTGTACCGCAACCTAAATCCAGTATCCGTCGCGGTTGCCCAGAAATTGCATCAACCAAGCTTTGACGTATCCAGGCTTCGTTAGGCGGCAAAACATACTGGGTAATGGGATCGTAGGAAACTGCCGCACCAGGGGTAAGATAACCGCCCTCTATGCCGTGGAAGTTTTGACTACTGTAGTAAGAAGGATATTCTAAATTAGGATTGCGGAAGCGATCGCTTTCCTTTTGCCAATCAACGCTTTCATAAAAACGCCGTAACCCCTTCTCATCAATGAACATCCGAATCACAGGTGCTAAGAAGCGCTCATAGATTGAGTTCTTGCCAACCGCCATAGGATTTCATCCGGGTAATGTGAGTACCAGAGGAGCATACCTCCTCTTTACGAATCTTAATGTAACTTATACCTCAGAACCTCTGCCTGCGGGTTGTCTCTAGGGATGACAAAACTGTATTTTTTATGTATTATAAATGTAATATACGAATTTTGCCACAGCTATCCCATCTGAGTCTGCTTTATTGACGGGAAGTAACCTTGCGGCAATACGGATCTTTGTTTATAGTTGGCACACGTTTATGCCCTACGAAAAGTTAGAAATTTCGACTCCAAAGCCAGTGCTATCTTGGGCAAATCATGCCCTTGGTTCTGATGAAACCAAGATGGCAAGAAATGTCGCATCCCTACCATTTGTCTTCAAGCACGTAGCGCTAATGCCAGATGTTCACCTTGGCAAAGGTGCCTTGGTGGGTTCTGTAGTGGCTACTAAAGAAGCAATTATGCCCGCTGCTGTGGGCGTGGATATTGGTTGCGGAATGATGGCAATTAAAACGCCATTTACCGCCGAACAATTGGAGGGGAAGCTAAAGCAAATTCGTCTGGATTTAGAAGCAGCGATTCCTGTTGGTTTCAATGAAAACAAAAATGTTGAAAAAGTAGTTTTAAACTGGCAGGGTTGGCGAGATTTCAAGGAACTACATTCAGGTGTACAACGCCTAGAAAGTAAAGCCATGAAACAGATGGGTTCTCTCGGTGGAGGGAATCATTTTATTGAAGTTTGCCTGGATACCGAGAACTCTGTTTGGTTAATGTTGCACTCTGGTTCGCGCAACATCGGCAATATGCTGGCACAAAACCATATTGGCACGGCTAAAGAACTAGCGAAACTAGCAGGCGATCGCTTACCCGATCCAGACTTAGCTTACTTTGTCGCTGGTACGCCAGAATTTGCCACCTACTGGCACGATTTACAGTGGGCGCAAGACTACGCCCGTTTCAACCGTGACGTGATGATGGCGCGTTTTAAGCGGATTGTGGAAAAGCATCTCGCTGGTGGTAAGCAGACTAAACCTCTGCTGTCAGTGAACTGTCACCACAACTACGCCGAAAAAGAAGTGCATTTTGGCGAAGATGTGTATGTGACTCGTAAAGGTGCCGTGCGGGCGCGTGAAGAAGATTATGGCATTATTCCTGGTTCAATGGGGGCAAAATCCTTCATTGTTAAGGGTAAAGGTAATGCTGAAAGTTACTGTTCTTGTAGTCACGGTGCTGGACGTTTAATGTCTCGAAATAAGGCAAAGAATGTCTACACGTTGGATGATTTGATTCAGCAAACGAATGGTGTAGAGTGCCGCAAGGATGAGGGCGTTTTAGATGAAATCCCTGGCGCTTATAAACCGATTGAGCAAGTCATGGCTAATCAAGCGGATCTTGTCGAAGTTGTGGCAACGCTAAAGCAGGTTGTCTGTATTAAGGGTTGATTTATGTAAGGTGGGCATCGCCCACCTTTTTTATTTTTTAACGCAAAGGTACGCAAAGGTTAACGCAGCGGTACGCAGAGTTTAATGAAGTTAAAAGGTAGTTTAATAATTTTCACAAATTAATAAAAATGATGTTTTTTATTAATCTATTTTAAAATATAATTTGAGGAAGATTGAATTAGGGCTTCTCGCTTCATTAACAAAACTTTTATGAGGAAGTTATAGAAACTATGATTGCTATTCGACAACTTAACCAGATGACTCCCCAAGAGTATCTGGAATGGGAACCCACTCAAGAAATCCGCTACGACTACATTGATGGGGAAGTCTTTGCCATGACTGGGGGGACGAAGCCCCACAACCGAATCGCTGGCAATATCTACACGGCTCTAGATAGTCATTTACAAGAGAGAGGCTGCGAAGTCTATATTGCAGATGTTAAGGTGCAAGCCTCTGAGAATGGCCCCTATCATTACCCTGATGTGGTGGTGACTTGTGACCCTAGAGATCGAAACTCTAATCAGTTTGTTCAGTATCCTTGCCTAATTGTAGAAGTGCTTTCGCCTTCCACAGAAGCTTTTGATCGGGGTGGTAAATTTGCTCGATATCGTCAGATGGAAACTTTACAGGAGTACGTGCTGATTCAGTCAGAACAGATAGGGGTGGAGTGCTTCCGGCGCAATGAGGAGGGTTTGTGGGTGCTTTATCCCTACGAGTCAGGAGATACATTCACTCTCTCTAGTGTGGGACTTTCTCTAAGCGTAGATGCTGTATATCGACAAGTTAGATTTGAATCTACGGAGACAGAGGCATCTTGAAGTATATGCTTTTTGCGCGATCGCATTCTGACACGAGCGATCGCTTATGGTACTTTTCATCTATAAAAGGCTGTGGGAGTTTCCCCAGAAACTAGACACCGCCGGAAGTAGCGATCGCTATCTGTTAGACTTTTCCACAATTCCCCGAAATACTCGCCGTCGCAGCGCGTGAGGTGAATAATGGTATCTACAGCAGCGCGATCGCAAATGTTGGTGAAGATCCTCCACAGACTGCAAGATTAACTCACGGGTAGATCCCCGTCCAAGTAGCTCACTCACAAGGTACTGGTTTTAATCAGATAGTCGCTCTAGTAGCCGGGAAGCTCTTTCGGTTCGTGGGAGCCACTGAAGAGCAATTTTCTGCCAACCCAGAGAGCGTTGTGGGTGATGCGGCTCCCTGCCCATCCACCAGCAACGGCACGAAATTTGCTCCTACTCTGTGGGGCAGGTACTTCAGAATTTTGGGTCGCAATAGTTATAATGCTTCTACAGATAACCCTTCACCAAAGGATAAGCTCACTCAAGTAGACAGTATCATGAAATGTAGTTTCATATCTTTGTATCAAGAAGCAGTGTGCCAGCAGAAAGAGCATTCTGACTCAATCAACATACTGCTCGGTACTCAGACGAGAACTGATTCACAAGAGCAGACTGATCAAGATCCTCGGAACCTGGGTACACAGACTGCTACAAATACACGAGAAAATCTTGACTCTGGTACCTCTTACTACACCCAGTTTTCTATAATCCCCTGATGTCTGAGTTAAATGATTGTAGTTCTCTCAAATTCACTAGATGTAACGGCAGATTATGTCTGTTCTAGATTGGAGCAGGATCAATTTGATTATGTCAGGTTAGATACTGATCATCTGACTGAGAAAACGGAATTACTTTACAAGTTTCAGGAGTTACGCAGTTGGGTAGTCCTGCATAGTAATGACAATTGGTTATAATTTTAACTATTCAATAAAACTTGATTTTTAGCTTATGCAATGCCCCAAGTGCGACTCTCAATACGTTGTAAAAAACGGTCATACTCACACGGGCCAACAAAATTTTAAATGTCGAAATTGTGGCCGACAATTTGTAATGAATCCCAAGCATCAACCTATTTCTAAATCAACCCGCGAGTTGATAGATCG